>JBOGFO010000611.1:0-3706 GCA_050743445.1 Acidimicrobiia bacterium | reverse complement strand
AAGCTGTCGCCCATCGCCGACCGCCTGGAGCTCTTCACCGGCGACACCGACGTGGCCCCGGGCGTGAGCGTCCGCCACACTCCCGGCCACACCCCGGGCTCGGCGGTGGTGGTCATCTCCGACGGGGAGGACCGCGCCGTGCTGCTGGGTGACGCCGTCCACTGCCCGGTGGAGCTGGTGGAGGACGACTGGGAGGCGGTCATGGACGTCGACCCCGCCCTCGCCGCCCGCACCCGCGAAGCGCTGGCCCGGGAGTTCGAGGGCACCGACGTGCCGGTGGCCGCGGCCCACTTCCCCGGCCTGCGGTTCGGACGGCTGCTGCCGGGCACGGGCCGGCGGCAGTGGGTCTTCTCGTGAGCCGCCACTGTGGTCTTCTCATGAGCCGGAAGGGAACACTGGCCGAATGAGCGCTCGTTCAGATAGCATCGACCCGCCCATGAACCCGTCCCTCGCCGCCCTGGAGATCGTCCGCCAGCCCGCCCTGGCTGTTGAGGCCCCGCTCCAGCTGTCGGGGGACTGGTTCAACGAGCTCTGCCTGTGGCTGCAGTGCCGGATCGGATCCCTGGGCGCCATCGGCTGGCCCATGGTCCTCATCCCCGAGGTGATCGACCGCCGCTTCCGGGCCTGGGAGGACGCCGTCCAGGTTTACGTGGGGGTGACCTGGTCGGCCCCCGTTCCCCTGGAGTCCTTCACCGTCAGTGCCAATGTGGCCTGGGTCTCCTCCCGGGACGGGTCGCTGGAGGTGGGGCTGCGGAGCCGGGCCGTCGGCGACCACGGCGCCGAGCTGGCCACCAGCCTGCTGGTGATGCGCACCCGGGGAGAGGCGGAATCGTGGGGGGAGCGGGATGTCCCGCCCGTGCCCGAGGTGGGCACGCTGTCCCGCCGGCGCTCGCTGGTGATCGACGAAGGTCACGTCCGGAAGTTCGCCGAGCTGGCCGGCACCCGGTACCCGATGCACACCGACGTCCGCTACGCCTGGGACCGGGGCTATCCCAACATCCTGGTGCAGGGCCATGTGCTGGCCATCACCCAGTTGCACTTCGCCGGCGTGGGGGCAACGGGGCGGTCCCAGACGTGGTTCCGCCGCCCGGTGCCGGCCGCCAGCCTGCTCGAGGTGTGCCGATCGGCCGAGGAGGAGTCCATCTGGGCCTACCGGTCGGTGAGCACAGGCGACATCGCGGCCGTCACCCGGATCAGCTGACTACCGGAGGACGGCCACCGCCACGATGGGGTCGGCCGGCGGTTGGGCGCCGAGCGAGCCGGCGAAGGGCCGGTCGGAGAAGTTGAAGATGCCGCCGTCGGTGCCGACCATCAGGTAGCCGTCGCCATAGGGGACCATCCCGGTGACGGGGGCGTTGAGCGGGATGCCTCCCAGGGAGCCGCGGAACCCGGCCTCGAACGAGAAGACGCCGCCGTCGGCCGCCACCAGCCAGTAGCCGGTGCCATCGGGATCGGGCACCAGGGACTGGACCGGGGCGTTGAGGGGGACACCGCCCATGGAACCGAAGAAGCGGGCGTCCCCGGAGAAGATCCCACCGTCGGCGGCGACCATGTAGTAGCCCCGCCCGGTGGGCGTGGCGATGGAGTCGAGGACCGGACCGTTGAGGGTCACCTCGGCCAGGTCGCCGAAGGCCCCGGCATCGCCGAAGGCGAAGACCCGGCCCAGGGTGGTGAAGAGCCAGTAGCCATCGCCGGCGGCCGACAGGCTGGTCACGGACTCGCCGGCCCGGAGCGTCCCCGCCGCCAGCCCACCCCGGTAGGCGGCACCCCCGAAGGCGAAGACCGCGCCCCGGGCGTCGACGATCCAGTAGCCCGCACCCGACGGCGTGGGTTCGACGTCGGCTGCGCCGGCGTGGAGGTAGGCGGCGGCGTCTCCCAGGGTGGCGGGGGCGTCGCCGAAGGCGGAGATCCGGCCGCCGGCGCCGAGCATCCAGTAGCCGGAGCGGGCCGGGCCGGGCTCGGTGACGGTGGGGCCGGTCGTCGGGTCAGGATCATCAGTCGGGTCGGGGTCGGGCACCGGGACGGGCGGCGGGGCGGGAACACCGAAGCGCAGGCAGCACTCCGCCACGGGGATCTCGTCACCGCCGGCGTCGCGGATCCCGGCCACTTCGAGGCGGTAGGGCCGGCCCTGAGGGAGCGGACCGTTGGGCCGGAACACGATCGAGTTGGTGTCCGCCTCGTAGTGGGCCACGCCGGGGATGTCGTCGTCCGTGGCGGTGTCGGTCAGCGTCACCGTGGCCTCGGCCAGCGATTCCGGGTCGAGAGCCCTGGAGAAACGGAGGCCGGGGGCGGACTCCGGGGCGCCGCCCCAGGTGCCGTCCGCAGGGGTGGTGTCCCGGACCCAGAGCGGGTCGCCGGGCTCGTCGGGTAACTCCGAGGACGGGGTGAAGGTGGCCGTCAGGCGGTACGGCGCCTGGGGGGCGAACGGTGAGTCGCCAAGCACGCGGACGGAGTAGCGCCCGCCGCTCATGGCGACGGTGGACGCCTCGCCCACCGGGGCCAGGGTCGGGTCGAAGAGCTCGACGGACCAGTCGCCGGGGTCGCCTCCCGCCGGGGGTGTGAGCGTGACGGACAGGTCGTGGCCGGGCGGTACGTCGACCGAGAACCAGTCGACGTCGCCCGCCGGGGCCAGGGTGGCGGACGCGGCTGTGGCCGGGGTGAGGACGCTCGCCCGGTCCGGGGTGTTGTCCGGCTCTCCAGCCGAGGCCGGCAGGCCCGGGACCACGGGATCGGGCCGGGCCCCGCCCAGGGCCCCCAGGGCGTCGACGATGCCGTAGCCGAACAGGTCGTCCCGGCCGATCAGGCCGGTGTCGCGGGCGCCGGCCTGCAGGCGCCGGGCGATGGACGGCGCGTCCTCGTCCGGGAAGTGGGCCCGGGCCAGCATCGCCACCCCCGCCACCAGCGGGGCGGAGAACGACGTCCCCTCCACCTTCCGGTAGGTGCCGTCGACCCAACCGGCGAGGATGTCGACCCCCGGGGCGGCCAGGTCGGTCCAGGGGCCGTAGTTGGAGAAGGGCGCCAGGTGGCCGTCGGCGGCCACGGCGGACACGCCGATGACCCCGTCGTAGGCCGCCGGGTAGATCTTCTGGGCGTTGTGGTCGTTGCCGGCGGCGGCCACCACCACCACGTCCTGCTCGACGGCGTACTCGACGGCGGCGCGCACGGCCGAGCTCGAGGACCGGCCGAAGAGCGAGAGGTTGATGACGTCGGCGCCCTGGTCGACGGCCCACGTGATCCCTTCGGCGATGTCGGAGTCGCGCCCGTTGCCCCGGGAGTCGAGCACTTTGACGGGGAGGATCTTCCCCCGCCACGCCACGCCGGCCATGCCCGCCCCGTCGTTGCCGGTGGCGGCGGCGACCGTGGCCACCTGGGTGCCGTGGCCGTAGAAGTCGTCGGGATCGTTGTCGTCGTTGGCCACGTCCCGGCCCGGCACCAGGCGGCCGGCGAGCTCGGGATGCTCGAGGGAGACCCCGCTGTCCACCACGGCCAGGATCAGGTCGTCGGCTCCGGTCGAGAGGTCCCAGGCGGCGGGCAGGCGGAGCATGTCCAGGTAGGCGGACTGGTTGGCCCCGTAGTGCGGGTCGGACGGGACGGCCGCCGCCCGGCTCAGGTGGTTGGGCTCGACCACCGCCACCCGCGGGTCGGCGGCCAGGGCGGGGAGGACGTCGGCGGCGGCACCGGGGGCGGTCGTGACCTCGGCGAAGCC
>JBOGFO010000610.1:0-3430 GCA_050743445.1 Acidimicrobiia bacterium | reverse complement strand
ACGCCCCCCGCCGTCCGGCATGGGTGAGGCGTAGCGCCACCCGGGCTCCGGCGCCCTGGGCGGCGGCCACGATCCCGGCCCACGCCTCGGTCTGGGCGTGGTTCCAGATCCCGGCCGACCCCGATGTCACCCGCCCCTCGGGGGCGGGGGCGACGGCTTCGGTGATCACCAGCCCGGCGCCGGTGGCGGCGGCCCCGGCCAGGACCCCCAGATGGGCCGCCGTCGGGAGCCCCTCGTCGGCGTCGTCGGGCGCCGGCGGAGCCAGTGCCACCCGGTTGGGCAGAGCGATCCCGGGCGTGAGCGGCAGCGGAGCGAGGAGCGGTGGAGGCGCCACCAGGCGGCCGGGATCGTCACCGAACCAGGCGTCGACCCCGTTGACCAGCACGGGATCGCGCTGGGTCAGCGTCCCATGGGTGATCCGCCCGCTGCGGGTGAGGAGGTTGAAGGCGAACTGCTCGGGGGCGAAGCCGATGTAGCGGCCCACCGACTCGAAGTACCGGGAGGAATCGGTGGCCACCTCCTGGAAGCGCTCCACCACCGGCTGGCGTTCCCCCTCGTACTCGGCGAAGGCCGCGACGGGATCGCCGGGGTGGGCCACGAACGCCTTGGCCAGGGCGATGGAGTCGTCCATGGCCAGGCGGGTGCCCGACCCGATCGAGAAGTGCGCGGTGTGGGCCGCGTCGCCCAGCAGCACGGCCCGGCCGTGGTGCCACGACCGGTTGCGGACGGTCACGAACGTGCCCCACACCGACTTGTTCGACCGGAGCCGGCGCCCGTCCAGCCACTGGGAGAAGAGGTTGGAGCAGAACTCCAGGCTCTCTTCCTCGCTCTTGGTGTCGAGGCCGGCAGCCCGCCAGGTCGACTCGGAGCATTCGACGATGAACGTCGACGCCGAGGCGTCGTAGGGATAGGCGTGGACCTGGAACAGGCCGTAGGAGGTGGGCAGGAAGATGAAGGTGAACACGGGCAGGGCCAGCGGTGCCCCGTACCAGACGTAGCGGCTGGCGGTGGGGGTGAAGGTGGCCCCGAGCTCCTCGGCGAGCCCGGCCCGGACGACGGAGCGGACCCCGTCGGCGCCCACGACGACGTCGGGTTCGGCGCCGCCGGTGCCCTCCCCGGTGAGGAGGGCGTCGAGGTCGGCGACCTCGTCCTCGTGGCGGACGTCCACGCCCAGGGCGACGGCCCGTTCCGTGAGGATGCGCAGCAGCTCTTTTCGGGCGATGGCGGCGAAGCCGTGCCCGTAGGCCCGGATGCAGCGCCCGGCGTAGTGGATGTCGATGGCGTTCCAGCGCACCAGCGCCTCGTCGACGGCCAGGTACGTCTCGTAGTCGGCGTCGCGCAGCTCGGCCAGCGACTCGTCGGAGAACACCACCCCCCACCCGTACGTGGCGCCCGGCGGGTTCCGCTCGGAGATGACCACCCGATGCCCGGGGTCGGCCCGCTTCAGGAGGATGCCCAGGTACAGCCCGCCCGGCCCGGCGCCGCAGATGGCAAAGTTCACGGGGACACCCCGGGCCCCGGGGCTCATCCGGCGAGGACGTCGGCCAGGCGGTCGAGCTCAGCCGGATCGGACGTGGCCGGGAGCAGGACAAGCTCGTCGCAGCCGCCGTCGCCGTAGCCGGCAAGGTGCTCCCGGATGGCCTTGGGGGTGTCGAGGAGGCCTGCCGCGATCCGCTCGGCGAAGACGCCGGTGAAGGCGTAGTAGTGGCGCAGGTAGGCGGCGCCGGCCTCCGGGTCGGTGAGGGAGAAGTAGGACTGGCCCCACAGCTCGGGATGGCCGGGCCGGCCGGCGTCGGTCCACGCCGCCTTGGCCCGCCCGGCGGCGGCGGCGAAGGCCCGGGGTGGACCGCCACCGTGGACGTAGCCGTCGGCGTAGCGCGCCGCCCGGGCGAAGGACGGTCCGCTGCCCCCGCCGACGAGGAGGGCCGGGCCGCCCGGGGTGGCGGGACGGGGCCCGATACGGCCGTCCTCCCAGATCTCGCGCATCTCCGCCAGCTGGTCGGACAGGCGACGGCCCCGGTCGCCCCAGCTCGCCCCGGCGGCCTGGTAGTCGTCCCGGCGGGCCCCGATGGACACGCCGAGGGTGAGGCGCCCGCCGGAGAGGGCATCGAGGGAGGCGGCCTGGGCGGCGAGCAGCGCCGGAGGGCGGATGGGCCCGATCACCACCATGGTCACCAGCCGCACCCGGCTGGTCACGGCGGCGGCCGCGGCAAGGGCCACCATGGGGTCGGTGGAGTCGTAGACGAGCCGGTCGACCACCCCGAGGCTGGTGAAGGGTCCTGCCTCCGCCCGCCGGGCCCACTCGACCAGCTCCGGCCCGCGGCTACCACCTTCCCCGGGGGTACTCGTCGGCAGGCCCACCCCGATGCGCACGTCGGCCCTCCAATGGCAGGGGAGAACGGGAGGTGCCATCGTGCCACGCCGCTCGCACCGACCCGGGCCGCCGGGGCGGAACGGGGGGCGTTCTGCGCTAATCGGCCAGGCCGGGCTCCGGGCCGGCACCGGGAGCGTCGATACTTCCCCCGATGAGGATCGCGCTCGTCCGCTTGGCCGCGGCCGTTGCCGTGCTGGCTGCCGCCGTTCCCGCCGGGGCCGTGCCGCCCGGCGCTCCGGACTGCCCGATGTTCCCGGCCGACAACGTCTGGCACGCCGACGTGAGCAAGCTGCCCGTCCATGAGCGCTCCGCGGCCTGGCTCGCCTCGATGGGCGGGCCGACCCGCCGGCTGCACCCGGACTTCGGGCCGGCGGGTGACGGCGAGCAGCCCTACGGCATCCCCTACGTGGTGGTGGACGGCAACCATGCCAAGGTGGACGTCAGCTTCGGGTACGACGACGAGAGCGACCCCGGGCCCTACCCCTTCGGCCCCGACACCCCCCTCGAGGGCGGCTCCGACCGTCACGCCCTGATGGTCGACCGCCGCACCTGCACCCTCTACGAGCTCTTCGCCGCCGAGTGGGACGCCGAGCAGCCCACCGCCGGCTCGGGGGCCATCTGGGACCTGCGCTCCCACGCCCTGCGGCCGCCGGGGTGGACGTCGGCCGACGCCGCCGGCCTGCCCATCCTGCCCGGCCTGCTCCGCAAGGACGAGGTGGACGCCCGGTCGGTCGACCACGCCATCCGGCTCACCGCCTCCCGGACCGACCGCAGCTTCATCTGGCCCGCCCGCCACCAGGCCGGCGCCGAGAGCAACCCCAACCTGCCGCCCATGGGCGCCTGGTTCCGCCTGCGGGCCGACTTCGACCTCTCGCCCTACCGGGAGGACACGAAGGCGGTGCTGCGGGCCATGCAGCGCCACGGCATGATCCTGGCCGACAACGGCTCCAACTGGTACTTCACCGGCACCTCGGAGGAGGGCTGGGACACCGACTTCCTCGACGAGCTGAAGAGCATCCCCGCCGGCGCCTTCGACGCCGTCGACACCTCCTCGCT
>JBOGFO010000609.1:0-10899 GCA_050743445.1 Acidimicrobiia bacterium | reverse complement strand
CAGATCAACCAGGGCTGCACCATCGAGCCCTACCGCCGTCACCGGGAGCCGTACGGCGCCGGTGCCTTCTTCACCAGGTCGGAGAACCGGGCGGTCACCTGGACGGCTGCGGCGGAAATTTTTGGGGCGTCCCTGACCGCTCGCAGCGGGTTCTCGAAGGAAGTCCACATGCGCCTGGAATTCGGCCGTGATCGTGTGCACTGGGTCTGCGGAGATGACGCAGTGGCCCCCGATTCGAAACGTGTCTTCTCCGGAAACTCCTCACCCATCTGAGTCCGGCGGGGACGCCCAGATAGCCATACCCTGTGCTCGCGACGCCTGAGGGAGGCGACATGACAGGCTCGGGACCGACTGGGACGGAGGCGACACCGGGCGCGGGGCGGCGGCGTACGATCCCCCTCGGCGTCGCCGTCGCCGCCATTGCCGCCGTGGTGCTCTTCGTCGCGCTCGGCCCGCTGCGTCCGGGGGGCCGGGGTCTGTTCGGGAAGGATGAAGGCCCGCTCACCGCTGGAGCCACCACCACCGTGGGCGCTCCTCACGATCCTGGTGACACGCTCACCTTCGGCCATGTCGCCGTCTTCAACAACGGAAAGCGGACGGCGGTCCTGGACCGGGTGAGTTTCGAGCCTCCTCTCCCGGACAACCTGCGCCGCCTCGGGATCCAGGTGGCGCCGGATCCCGATCGCGACGTCCATACCATCGGCGAGATGGAGGGATATCCGCCGACGGAGTTCGACATCGGCAGGCTCAACCCCCTCCCGGGCGCCGAGGTCCCTCCCAGGAACACCCCCGAAGGCGAGCGGGGGGTTCCCCTGATCATGGGGTTCCGCTTCGAGGGCGGCGATCTGGCCTCCTTCCGGTGGGTCCTCGTCGACTATCACATCGGGAGCCGCCGGTACCGGGCGAAGCTGGACAAGACGTTCATCGTCTGCTCGGCCGCGGCCTATCCGGACGGATGCCCGGACCGGGAGGACGTCTACCCCCCGGAATGACCCTCCCGCCGGAGACGGCGCCGGCGGGGTTACGGTGTCGATGTGCCGGATTCCCCCGCACCCGTCGGCGTCGCCATCCTCGGCTCCACCGGGTCGATCGGTACCCAGGCGCTGGATGTCATCCGGGCTCATCCCGACTGCTTCCGGGTGGTAGCGCTCGCCGCCGGGCGGGAGTCTGATCTGCTGGCCTCCCAGGCGGCGGAGTTTGCCCTGCCCAGGGCGCGCGCCCGGGCCGCCGGTGGCGATCCTGGCGTCCTGGCCGGCCTGGCCGGCCTCCCCGAGGCACAGGTGGTGCTCAACGCGGTCGTCGGTTTCGCCGGCCTGCCCGTCACGCTGACCGCCCTGGAGGCGGGGAAGCGGCTGGCTCTGGCCAACAAGGAGAGCCTGATCGCCGCCGGCCCGGTGGTGGCCCGGGCCCGGGAGGTGGGCGGCGGGGAGATCGTCCCCGTCGACTCCGAGCACTCGGCCATCTACCAGGCCCTCCAGGCCGGGCCCCGGGAGGCGGTGCGGCGAATCCTTGTCACGGCCTCGGGCGGGCCCTTCCGGGGCCGGTCGCGGGCCGAGCTGGAGCAGGTCTCGGTGGCCGACGCCCTGGCCCACCCGACCTGGTCGATGGGACCGAAGATCACCGTCGATTCCTCCACCCTCATGAACAAGGGCCTCGAGGTCATCGAGGCGAACGAGCTCTTCGGGGTGGATCTGGACCGGATCGAGGTGGTCGTGCATCCCCAGTCGATCGTCCACGGCATGGTGGAATGGACGGACGGGTCGACCATCGCCCAGCTCTCCCTCCCCGACATGCGCCTGCCCATCGCCTACGCCCTCGCCGCCCCCGGCCGGACCGACCGCCCGATCGGCGCGATCGACTGGGCGAAGCTCGGCACCCTCACCTTCGAGGCGCCCGACACGGAGGCCTTTCCGTGTCTGGCCCTGGCCTACGCCGCCGCCCGCACCGGAGGCGGCGCCCCCACCGTTCTGAACGCGGCCAACGAAGTGGCGGTGGCCGCCTTCCTGGAGGGCCGGCTGGCCTGGCGGGGCATCGCCGAGGTGGTGGGTGAAGTGACGGAGGCGCACACGCCTGGGAACCTGGAGACGGTGGACGACGTTACCGAGGCCGACGCCTGGGCGCGATCCCGGGCTCTGTCCGCCGTGGATCGGAGGAGCGCAGCGTGAGGGATCCGATTTCCGGGGAGCGCGTCGGTGGTCGCCGGACCGGCCTGACCATCGCCATGGTGGTGGCCGCCGTGGCCGCGCTCTCCCTGGCCCGCCCCCGGATGGCCGGCACGATCGCGGTGCTGCTGGCCATCATCGGGATGATCATGCTCCACGAGCTCGGCCACTTCGTCATGGCCAAGCGGGCGGGCATGAAGGTGACGGAGTTCTTCCTCGGCTTCGGCCCCCGCCTGTGGTCGTTCCGGCGCGGCGAGACCGAGTACGGGGTGAAGGCCATCCCGGCGGGTGGCTACGTGCGCATCATCGGCATGAGCAACGTCGAGGAGATCGACCCCGCCGACGAGGAGCGCACCTACCGGGCCAAGGCCTACCGGCACCGCCTCGGGGTGGCCGTGGCCGGGTCGGCCATGCACTTCATCATCGCCGCCGTGCTCCTGTTCCTCGTCTACGCCGCGGCCGGGCTGCCGTCGGCCCGGCCGGTGGTCGACCACATCGAGCCCGGCTATCCGGCGGCGGCGAGCGATTTCCGCCTCGGCGACCGCATCGTGGCCATCAACGGCGAGGCGGTCGAGGAGTGGGAGGACGTGCCCGCCTACGTCCAGGCCCACGGCGAGCAGCAGCTGGTCTTCACCGTCGAGCGGCAGGGAGGCACCCTCGAGATCGCCCTGACGCCCCGCGCCGAGACCATCGACGGCGAGACGGTGCCCCGGGTGGGGATCGGACCCCAGACCTTCCTCGAGCGCGAGCCCGTCCACGTGGCCATCGGGCGCACGGTGGGCGATATACCCCGGTTCACCTGGGCGACGATCAAGGCCCTGGGCGGCATCTTCTCCCCGTCGGGGGTTGAGAACTACACCGACCTGCTCACCGGTCGTGGGGGCGACAACAACGGCCGGCTCCTCTCGCCGGTGGGGGCGGCCCGGGTGGCGGGCGATGCGGTGGAGAGCGGCTGGGCCGCGGTGCTCATGTTCCTCTTCGCCATCAACGTCTTCGTGGGTGTGTTCAACATGGTCCCCCTGCTCCCGCTCGACGGCGGGCATGTGGCCATCGCCACCTACGAGAAGATCGCCTCCACGATCACCAAGCGCCGGGTGCAGGTGGATGTGGCCCGCCTCATGCCCATCACCGCCGCCGTGCTCCTGGTGCTCGTGGTGTTGGGGATCTCCGCCCTCTACCTCGACATCGTCAATCCGCTCGAGAGGCCCTGACAGAACCTCCGCCCTGACAGAACCTCCGCACGACGGGTGCGACTTCCCGACACCGGCCCCGTAGCCTGGGGAGCGTGACGAATCCCCGCCGGCCCACCCGCCAGATCCAAGTCGGCCCGGTGGCTGTCGGCGGCGATGCGCCGGTCTCGGTCCAGTCCATGACCACCACCAAGACGGCCGACGTCGACGGGACCCTGGCCCAGATCTACGCCCTCAAGGCGGCGGGTGCCGACATCGTGCGCTGCACCTGCAACGAGGAGGAGGCGGCCGAGGGCCTGGCCCGGATCGTGCCCCGCTCGCCGGTTCCCCTCATCGCCGACATCCACTTCCAGTACCGCCTGGCGCTGGCCGCCATGGAGGCCGGCGTGGCCGGCCTCCGCCTCAATCCCGGCAACATCCGCAAGGCCGACCACATCAAGGCGGTGGCCGCCGAGGCCAAGGACCGGAACCTCCCCATCCGGATCGGCGTGAACGCCGGCAGCCTCGACCCGGCGCTCTACGAACGCCACGGCGGCGCCACCGCCGAGGCGCTGGTCGAGAGCGCTCTCCACGAGCTCGACCTCTTCGCCGAGGTCGGGTTCGAGAACGTGAAGATCTCGGTCAAGGCCTCCTCGGTGCCGCTCATGATCGATGCCTACCGGCTCCTCTCCGAGCGCACCGACCATCCCCTCCACCTCGGCGTGACCGAGGCCGGGCCCCCGCCCCAGGGGCTCATCAAGTCGGTGGCCGGCATCGCCACCCTGCTGGCCGAGGGCATCGGCGACACGATCCGGTTCTCCCTCACCGCCGACCCGGTGGAGGAGGCCAAGGCCGGGCGCAAGCTCCTCGAGGTCCTCGGCCTGCGGGAGCGAAAGGGCCTGGACCTGATCGCCTGCCCGTCGTGCGGCCGGGCCGAAGTGGACGTCATCCGGGTCGCCCAGGAGGCGGAGGCGGCCCTGGCCGAGCGCAACATCCCGCTGCAGGTGGCGATCATGGGCTGCGTGGTGAACGGCCCCGGGGAGGCCCGGGAGGCCGACCTGGGCATCGCCGCCGGCCGGGGCAAGGGCCACCTCTTCGTGCGGGGCAAGGTGGTGCGGGTCGTTCCCGAGTCGCAGATGGTCGCCGCCCTCGTGGAGGAGGCGGAGCGGATCGTGGCCGAGGGGATCGAGGCCCGCCTGGCCGCGGCCGATGACTCCGCCGCCGCCGAAGCGGAGGCGACCCGGGCCGAGCTCCTGGAATCCCAGGGTCTCGAGGTGAACGCCGAGTCGGACCGGATCGCCCGCATCCGGGAGATCGCGGGTTAACTTCGGTCCCGTGAAGATCTTCGGTGCCCGGCTGGGTCTTCCGGCTCTCGTGCTCGTGCTCCTCGTCGCCGGCTGCTCCTCCGGCGACGAGGAGCCGGATGAAGCGTCAGGCGCTCCGTCCTCCACCACCACCGCCGCCACCGGCCCCACGTCGTCCACCGGGCCGGTGGCCCTGCGGGTCGTCGACCTGCGGGCCGAAGGATTCACCATCGAGGTCCCCGAGCCCTGGAAGGACGTGGTGATCGACGCCGCCGCCCTCCAGCGGCTCACGGAGTCGGGGGGCGGGGCCCTCGACCAGGCCATCGCCGCCCAGATCCGGGTCCTGGCCCAGCGCAACGGAAAGCTGTTCGCCTACGACGACGCCAAGCGCACCACCAACCTGAACGTGCTCAAGATCCCGTCCACCTCCGGGGCCACCATCGAACAGCTCACCGAGGGCCTGACGGCGCAGCTCACCGAGCAGAAGCTGCGCGACGTCAAGGTGGAGAGGGTCACCCTCCCGGGGGACCGGCCCGGGGCCAAGGCATCGGGGACGTCCACGGTGAAGGCGGCCGACGGCCGCACCGCCGACCTCTTCCAGCTGCAGTACTACGCCCTGTCGGGCAGCTTCACCTTCGTGGCCATCCTGGCCACGGACGACCCCGCCCGGGACCGGGCCACCATGGAAGCGGTGGGCCAGACCTTCACCGTGCTGTAGGTGAGTCCGCAGAAAGTGGGGTTTTACGGGCTCCCCGCTTGGCCGCGTAGAGCCCGTTATCATATGGGTGCGGCTCTCGCCGAGTGACTTACGCGGCGAGCGGGATGAGGTGGCTGGCGTAGCGTGATTGGTGGACTCGCTGGTGTTCGCGTGAGAGGTGGAAGCGCCAGTAGGCGACGAAGTCGTCGTTGCTGCGGAGGGCTCGGAGCTTGAGGACGGCTTCGGCGCCGTCGAGGCTCCACCGGGCGCCGGTCAGGTCCATTCTGTCTTTTACGATATGTCGGCAGGCGCCCTCGATGACGCCCGTGGCGATGGGCCAGCCGGCTGCGAGTGCGGTCGGGTAGTTGAGGTAGGCGGCCTTGTTGGTCAAGTAGGCGGCACAGGCGTCGGCGCCTTCTCGGGCCGAGGTCTCGAGTTGCTCGCTGGTGGCCCGCCGGCGGATGCCGGCAGCCACGTCGCGGGCGCCTCCATCGAGGATGGCCAGAGCTCGGTCCCGCACCCATGCCTCGGCGGCGGGTTCACCCTCGGGGAAGAAGCTCCACGCCGCTTTCCAGAGGTACTCGATCACGTGGATCAGATCGATCTATCCCGACATCGGGATAGGTCGACCTATGCCGAGCACGCGACTATGCCGACAGTCGCTGCCCGCTGTCCCAGAAGGCGGTGTAGGGGCGGGGCTTCGCGACATGGAAGCCGGCGATGTTGTCGGCATAGTTGCGCAGCGCAGCGCAGGTCGAAGGCTCTCCGTCGACCGGACGCAGTGTCCGGCGAAAGGAGACGGAGATGATCGGCCACACGAAGGTCGCGGGTCCGCTGGCGTTGCTCGCCGATGGGTTCCGGAAGGAGTTGGACCGACTCGGCTACACACCGTCGTCGAGGGAGTACAAGGTCGCCGAGGTCGCAAGGCTGAGCGCCTGGCTGGAGAGCCGGGGGCTGGGCGTGGGGGACATCTGCTCGGCTCGGCTCGAGGAGTTCTTGGCCGATCTGGCGGCCCGGGGCGGGCGTGCACCGACGCTGGTGGCCATGAGGCCGCTGCTGGACTGGCTCCGCGAGCGCGAACTGATCTGGGCCGACCCGGCCCCGATACCGGGACCGCTCGATGAGCTCATGGCGCGCTATCGCCATTGGATGGCGACCGACCGCCAGTTGGCGCCTCGCACGATCGGGCGTTACGAGCAGGGCGCCAGGCTGTTTCTCGCTGGCCGGGCCCGGCAAGGTGGCGACGCTGTTGGTGTCGAGGGCCTGAGCGAGGAGGCGGTGACGGCGTTCCTCCTGGCCGAGGCCTCGCGTGGGCTTTCCTCCAAGTCGCTGCAAGGCCGAGTCGCGGAGCTGCGGTCGCTTCTTCGCTTCTTCTACCTGCAAGCGATGATCTCTACCCCGCTGGCCGAGGGGGTGCCTCCGGTGCCCGGTTGGAAGGACACGGGCGTGCCGCGCCGGCTGGCGGCGACAGAGGTCCAGGTCCTGCTGGACAGTTGCGACCGGGCCACGGCGAGCGGCAAGCGGGACTTCGCCGTCCTGCTCCTGCTCGCCCGGATGGGGCTGCGCGCCGCCGAGGTGGCCGGGCTCGAACTGGACAACTTCGACTGGCGGGTGGGCGAGCTGGTCGTGCACGGCAAGGCGGGACGTTGCGACCGGATGCCGCTTCCCAACGAGGTGGGCGAGGCGGTTGCCGCCTACCTGCTTGAGGCTCGCCCCCAGGTCGAGAGCCGCACGGCGTTCGTGACCCTTGTAGCCCCACCGAGGCCGATGGGGCATACGGCCGTCGGCCAGATGGTGTGGCGACAGTGTCGGGTGGCTGGCCTGGAGCCGGTCCGGGCTCACCGTCTCCGCCACGCCCTTGCCACCGAGTTGCTCGCGCAGGGCGTCAAGCTCCCCGCGATCGCCCAGGTGCTCCGCCAGCGTGACTTGGCCACCACGGCGATCTACGCCAAGGTCGACTACCCGGCGCTGCGCGAGCTGGCCCTTCCGTGGCTGGTGGTCCGATGAGCGCCCTGAAAGCAGCTCTCGGCGACTATCTCGGCTTGCGCCGCGCCCTCGGGCACAAGCTCGATGAGCACGAACGCCAGCTCACCCGCTTTGTCGCCAGGCTCGACGATGCCGGCGCCAGCTTCGTCGCGATGGCCGACGCCTTGGCCTTCGTGCTCGACCCCGATCTCGACCCTGCGAGCAGCAACCCCGCCAAGCGCCTGATGGCCGTGAGGGGCTTCACCCGCTACCTGTCGGCGATCGATCCCCGCACCGAGGTTCCGCCCGCCGGGCTGGTCTCCTACCGGCCCAGCCCCCGGGCCCCGTGGCTGTTCTCGGACGGGGACGTGGCCGCGGTGGTGCGCGCCGCGCGGGCCTCGACGCCGTCCGCCTTCCGGGCCGAGACGCTGGCCAGCTTGATCGTGCTGCTCGCCGTTACCGGCATGCGGGTGGGCGAAGCCCTCCGGCTCGACTGCTGCGACCTCGGCGGGGACCAGGCCGTCATCAAGGTTCGCGACACCAAGTTCGGCAAGGGCCGCGACGTGGTCGTGTCGGTATCCACCGTCGACGCGCTCACCGCCTACAGGTGCCGCCGTGACAGCAGGCGACCGGCTACGGCACGGCTGTTCGTTTCTCTGGCCGGCACGCCCGTCATCTACAGCAACTTCTCCCTCACCTTCCGTCAAGCTGTGCTGGCCGCAGGCGTGGGAGCCGAGGCATCGGCGCGACCGCGTGTACATGACCTCAGGCACTCTTTTGCTGTCCGGACGCTGCTCGGCTGGTATCGGGCTGGGCTCGACGTTGAGGCCTTGCTGCCCAGGCTGTCCACCTATCTCGGGCATCGAGAGCCGCGTTTCACCTACCGCTATCTCTCCGCCACCCCCGAGTTGCTCGGCCAGGCCGCCGCCCGCCTGGAGGCAACCCAGGCGGTCATCCGATGACCGCGGTCGCCCCCACCCTCGAGTCGTGGTTCACCGACAGGCTGGGCCGTCAACGCCAAGCCAGTCCCCGCACCATTGCCTCCTACCGGGACACGCTCAGACTGCTGATGTGCTTCATGCAGGCCACCACCGGGCAGGCCCCCTCGCGCCTCGACTGGGACGACCTTGACGACAAGGCCATCGCCGCCTTCTTGGACCACCTCGAGAGCGACCGCGGCAACAGCGCCAGGACCCGCAACCTTCGCCTCACCGCCATCCGGTCCCTGTTCCGCTACGCCGCCCTGCGCCACCCCGAACACGCCGGCGTGATCCAGCGAGTGCTGGCCATACCGACCAAGCGCTTCAACAAGGCAACCGTGAGCTTCCTCAACGCCGAGGAGGCCGCCGCGCTCATTGACGCCCCAGACCTACAACGCTGGGAAGGCAGACGGGACCGTGCCCTGCTGGTGCTCGCCCTCCAGACCGGCCTACGAGTCTCGGAGTTGATCGGCCTCGACTGCGCCGACGTCGTCGTCGGCGTCGGCGGCCACGTTCGATGCGAAGGCAAGGGCCGCCGGCAGCGGGCCGTCCCTCTCACCAGCTCCGCTCAGCAAGTATTGCGGGTCTGGATGGCTGAACGAGCCGGCCGAGCCGGCGACCCGCTGTTCCCGACAAGGACCGGGCGACGACTCAGCCCCGACGCCATAGAACGCCGAGTGGCCACCCACGCCGCACAGGCCGCGAAGCGCTGCCCATCGCTCCAAAACAAGAACCTGCACCCTCACGTCCTACGTCATAGCTGCGCCATGTCGCTGCTCGAAGCGAGGGTCGACGTCGCCGTCATCGCACTCTGGCTCGGACACGCCGACATGCGATCGACCGACGCCTACATCCACGCCGACCTCAACATCAAAGAGCGTGCTCTCGCCCTGACCACCCCGGCATCGATCAAGCCCGGACGCTACAAGCCACCCGACCCCATCCTCGCCTTCCTCGAACGCCTGTAACTATGCCGACAACATCGCCGGCTTCCATGTCGCGAAGCCCCGCCCCTACACCGCCTTCTGGGACAGCGGGCAGCGACTGTCGGCATAGTCGCGTGCTCGGCATAGATCGATCACGATGGTGATGTTCAGGTTGCGGTTCTGGGCTTCGGCCTCGATGCGGTCGATCTGATGGCTGTTGCCGTCGACGAGGGCAACCCACGTGCGTTGGTGTTTTTCATCTCTGCGCTGTGCCTCGTCGAAGACCTTCCCGATCACCTCGGCGGCGTCCTCGACCACACTGGCGGTGAGCCACTTGTTCTTGGCGACTGGTCCCTCGACCGACTCTTGGTCTTTGCTGGGGAGGACATCGATGGCGCAGCGGGGAACGGGGGTGACGTCATAGACGGCGCCCAGTTCGGCCATGCGCTTGCGCCCTCGCTTTTCGCCTTTGGACAAGCGGGTCTTCAGCTTGGTGGCCGACGCTGCGGCGGCCCGTTTCGTCGCCTCCCGCAGGGCACCGGGGAGCATGACGATGCCCTTGCCATCAACCGAGAGGACCAGCACGTCCCCTGGGTCACACCCCGGGCCGGAGCGCCCCGCGTAGAAGGCGTCGACATCGGTGGCCGCACGCTGGGCGAGGGATTCGACCTGGCGTTTCCCCACCTGCTGGCCTGTCGCTCGCTCGATGGCGTCGACCGCCGCGTCGAAGGAACCGCGCGACGCCTCGATGGCCGCCCAGCGTCGCAGGCCATGGGAGTGCTTCTCCTCGGGCAGGTTCAACAACGCGTCGGCGGGATGCATGTTCTCGTGGCCGCGCCGGCGATACGCCAGGCGCTCGACGTCGACCGCACCAAAGACCGTGGCCAGGGCCCGATGATGCCCAGCCTCGACGCTGCCCCGAGAGATGCCCGCCGAGTCGACGACCTCGTCGAGGCGCTCTTCTCGTTGCGCTCGGAGGACGAGATGGTCCTGGAACAGCCGGCGGAACAGTTCCCGGCTCCGTCGCTCCAGGTGTTCTTCGAGCTCTCCGTGTTCGAACCCCGCAGCCTCTTCGCTGTCCAAGAAGGCGAGGACCGCCTCGAAGTACTCCCGCGAGGACGCGAAACTGTCGTCGCTCACGCGGGCGTCGTGCTCGTTCACCGGCTCGATCTGCGAGCCTGCACCTCAGCCACCAGATCCTCGAGCTCGGCTCGGGCTTCGGCTTCGAGGTCGTTGACCGCCTTGCGGTAACGGGCCACCGCCCGGGCCACCGCCGGAACCTCATCGGGGCGCAAGGTGAGCATCTTGGAGCGGCCAGCGACGCTGTAGGACAGCGCCGGCGTCTCATGCGGGAGACCGGCCGCGCACCGACAGCTCGCCTTGCCGCACTTGCGCCGCAGTGTGATGAGCGAGCCGGGCAGGACCCTGGGACCGTCACGTCGAGCCAACGAAACCAGCATGGCACCTCTATTCTGTTATGGCTGCCATAACAGAATGGCCGACCCCAAGCCCCAGATGGCGGATAGGACGCACCTTCCCTGCCCCCTACGGTCGACTCAGGGACTCACCGAGGGGGAAAAGTCCTGGTCGCAGCTCCCTCCACTGGAGCCGCACCCAAACCACTTTGGTGACCTCGGCGACCGCCCGCGCACGCGAACTCGCACACGGTGTAGTGTAAACCGAGTTTTCGGGAGTG
>JBOGFO010000608.1:0-2532 GCA_050743445.1 Acidimicrobiia bacterium | reverse complement strand
GCTCCCGTCCGGGAACGTTACGAGGCCCTGATCGCCGACCCAGGTGAGGTTGCCGCCAGCCTGGCCCGGGGCGCCGAGAAGGCGGAGGCGATCGCCGCACCGGTGATGGAGCGGGTCCGCCGGGCCGTCGGCCTTCTCCCCCGCTGACCCAACCGGCGTTCCTTACCGGCACCTGGCGCCCGTCAAGAACGCCAGAAGCCTGGGTTTGCCCTGATCAGGGGGAAAAAAAAAACTGGCCCCTTTCGGGGCCAGGGACTTCGACGACCGGTGGGCGGAGCCGCTCGCGGCTCGACTCCGCCCCCGATCATCGCAGTGGCAGCAGGGTTACAGCACCTCCGGTGGCGGCGGAGGTTGGGGAGGATGCGCCGAGCGACGCTGCCCCTCGGCCCGAGCCCGGTAGCGGAACCGAGTTCGGGTCGGTGAGGCGGCAGTGGCGCCGTCGCTCGACGCGAAGCATGCGGGAGTGGAACAAGGAGCAGGAGATGAGATGCGACCGGCGCGTTTGCTGGTGGTCTCCGATCCTGCCTCGGATATCACCTGTCCGGTTCACGAGACTCACTATGACAACCGCACCTGACAGAGCCGCAGCGAAAACGTTGCGATTGGTTTACAAAACGTCAGTCGCCGTCAGATTCGACCAACGCGCTGACCACCGAGGCGGGGAACATCGTGGTGTCGAGCCGGGAGCGGTCGTGGTGGGCGCCGGCCCAGGCCGCCACTTCCTCCCGCCCGCCGGCGATCCGGATCATGTCGGCACCGATCTCGCCGTGACGGACGTACTGGGAGATCCGCCGGCGGAACCCCCGGAACTCCTCCCAGGCCGACAGGCGGCTGTCACCGCGGTGACCCCCCGATCCCCGGGCGCCCGCCATGCCCGCCAGCGTGGCGACCACCCGCCCGGGGACGGACAGGCCCGAGGCCAGCTTGCCCACGTCGTGGAGCAGGGCGGCGGCCAGCCAGCGGGAGTCGCCGGCATGGGGCGTTCCGGCCAGCGCCGACTCCACTTTCCGGGCCACCTCGACGGTGTGGCGGCGGTCATGACCCGGCAGCCGCTGCCACAGGGCCAGCTCGGGGGGCTCGAGGACCGACTGCACCCAGGCCACGTCGGCCGGGTCGGGACCACCGGGACGCAGCGCCCCGAAGAACCGCTGGGCCAGGTGCGACCAGGACGCCATGGGGCGGACGCTCCTAGGAGTTGATGAACACGCGCAGGGCGCTGACGAAGGGCGAGATGAGCGTGCCGAAGATGTCCAGGTAGAAGAGGCCGACGAAGAGGAGGAGGAACCCGAAGGGCCGGATCTTCCACCACGTCGGCAACCAGGTCCGGGGAAGGAAGCGCTCGATGAGCGATGACCCGTCGAGCGGCGGGATGGGCAGCAGGTTGAAGATCCCAAGGAAGAGGTTGACCAGGGCGAAGGCGGCGAGCACGAACCGCAGGTCCACCCCGCCGTCGCCGGCGGGCAGGGAGCGGGCCACGACGGCGGCCACCAGCATGAGCGCGAAGTTGGTGAAGGGACCGACGAGGCCCACGTAGAGCATCTGGCGATGGGGGTCGCGCAGCTTCGACGGGTTGACGGGAACCGGCTTCGCCCACCCCAGAACGGGCGCTCCGACGAGCACGGCCATGGCGGGGAGGATCACCGAGCCCAAGGGGTCGATATGGGGGATCGGGTTGAGGGTGAGGCGCCCCGCCCGCTTGGCGGTGTCATCGCCGTAGAACAGGGCGACGATCCCGTGGCTGATCTCGTGGAGGATGACGGCCACCACCAGGCAGCCGAAGAGAACGATCTTCTCCGGGGTCACGGCCGGGAGGACGGTTGCATCACCTGCGCGACGAGGCGCAGGAAATGCACAGCCGGGCGGCGGGCTTGGCCTCCAGGCGCGCCTCAGGGATGGGCTGCCCGCAGGACTCGCACACCCCGTAATCGCCCGAGTCGAGCTTGCCCAGCGCGTCCTCCACCTCGGTCAGCGTCTCGAGGAGGGTGCCGGCCAGAGCCTCGACCTCGCCCCGCTCGGCGGTGACCTGGCCGGAGTCGGCGAAGCCCTCGTCGAACGTCAGCCGGGCGCCCCCGTGTCCCATCTGCTCGAGCTGGGCGCGAATGCGGTCGCGCTCCTCCTCGAGCTGGGCGCGATGCGTCGCGTGGGTCACGTCGGCCATGTCCGTCAGTCTAGGCGCCTCCGGCGCCGGACGCGCCCTGTCCGCTCACCCGATTGAAATGGGCGCGGGGATGGGCGGAGGCGTAGACAGCCCGGAGCCGGGCCTGGGTGACCTTCGTGTAGACCTGGGTGGTGGACACGCTGGCGTGGCCCAGGAGCTCCTGGACAACCCGCAGGTCGGCGCCGTGTTCCACCATGTGGGTGGCGCAGGAGTGACGCAGGACATGGGGCGAGAGCCGGCCGCCGAGTCCGGCCCGCAGCCCGTGGGCCCGGATGATCTTCCACGCTCCCTGGCGGGTCAGGCGCCGGCCGGCGGGGTTGACGAAGACGGCCTCGGGATCGGGCCGGCGGCGGGCCGTCGCTGCGGACCCACCC
>JBOGFO010000607.1:0-3252 GCA_050743445.1 Acidimicrobiia bacterium | reverse complement strand
GGCGCCGAGGACGGCGAACTCCTCCACCAGCCAGCCGGCCGCCAGGCCCAGCTCGAGCCGGCCGCCGGAGAGGACGTCGAGGGTGGTCAGCTCCTTGACCGTGACCAGCGGGTTGCGCTGGGCGCTGATGAGGGCCGACGTGCCCAACCCGATGCGGCGGGTGGCGCCCGCCACCACGGCCAGGGTGATGATCGGCTCGTAGGTCATCGCCGCCGTGTCCGGGTTGTGGCTCAGGCCGGGCACCGGATAGGGGGAGGTGAACTCGTCGGGGATGACCACGTGATCGGTGACCCACACCGAGTCGAAGCCGAGGTCCTCCGCCGCCCGGGACAGCCCCATGATCCGTTCCACGGACCCGGTGGCCGTCCCCCAGTTGCCGAGATGGACGCCGATCCTCACGGTTCACCCCCGTCTTCGTGGCAGGTGGGCGCGATCGGTGCCCTCACAGGGCCAAGATCGCACCCGCCTGTTGTTCTAGCCGAGGCCGTGGCGGGGGAACACCCGCCGGCGGACCTCGTCGATGACCCGGGCCACCCCGGCCGGGTCGGCCGGCGCCGGGCCGGGCGGGGTCTCGGACAGCCGGCGGGGCAGGGCGTGGCCGGCCTCCGCCTCCGCCTCCTCCACCCACTCGGGGGGCAGCTCGTCGGCCACGGTCGCGCCCGCCATCTCGGCGAAGTAGATGGTCCACGCCCGGGGCACGACGGCCGCCCACTGGTAGCCGCCGCCCCCGGTGGCCAGCCAGCGCCCGCCGGCGGCCCGGTGGGCCAGGTCGTGGAGGAGGGCCGCCGTCTGCCGGTAGGCGTCGGTGGTGAGGCGCAGGTGGGCCAGCGGGTCGGTGCAGTGGGTGTCGCAGCCCAGCTGGGTGACGAGCACCTGCGGGTTCCAGGCCTCCACCAGCGGCGGCACCAGGGTCCGGAAGGCGCCGAGCCAGTCGTCATCGCCGGTGAAGGGGGGCAGGGGGATGTTGACCTTGGTGCCCTCGGCGTCGCCCGCCCCCTGCTCGTCGATGAAGCCGGTGCCGGGGAAGAGCGTGCGCCCGGTCTGGTGCAGGGAGACGGTGAGCACCCGGGGGTCGTCCCAGAAGATGGCCTGGGGGCCGTCGCCGTGGTGGACGTCGACGTCGACGTAGGCGATCCGCTCCACGCCCCGGGCCAGCAGCCACCGGATGGCGATGGCCGGGTCGTCGTAGACGCAGAAGCCGCTGGCCCGGTCGGGCATGGCATGGTGCAGCCCGCCGGCCGGGTTGAAGGCGTGCTCGGCCCGGCCCGAGTGCACGGCCTCGGCCGCCACCAGCGTGGCCCCCACCACCCGGGTCGAGGCCTCGTGCATGTGGGGGAAGATCGGGTTGTCGCCGGGCCCGAAGCCGTAGCGCCACCAGTCGCCGGACTCGCCGTGGCCGGCCCGCAGTACGGCGTCGATGTAGTCCTCGGTGTGGACCAGGCCCAGCTCCTCGTCGGTGGCGTCCCGGGCGGGCGTTTCCGTTACCCGGGCCCCGTCGATGAGGCCGTAGGCGTGGATGAGCCGGCGGGTGAGGAGGACCCGGGCCGGGCGCAGCGGGTGCTGGGGGCCGTGGTCGTAGAAGGGCACGTCGTCCCCGTACCAGGCCAGCTCCACGCGCTCGCTCATGGGGCCTGCATCAGCAGGGCCCGGCGGCTGGGGCAGGGGCCCCCGGCCGCACTGCGATGAGCCGCCAGGCGAAGAGCCAGAAACATTGGGACAGGATGGCCGTCCCCGGACCGGCGGACAACTGGCCTAGCCGAAGAAGTAGATGAGGAAGGCGAAGAGGGCGACCAGGTTGTGTCGCTTCATCAGATAGATCATCTCCCCTCCTCTCTCCCCCCGTGGAGCCGGTGCTCAGTCATCGTCGTCGTCCTTCTTCTTGTCCTTCCCCCTGGGCCGGTCTCCGTGGTCGTGGGGCTCGGGCGGCGGGGGCGGCGCGGTGGCCACCGTCGTCGTGGTGATCGGGGTGGGGAGCAGGGCGAGGCGGGCCTCCACCTCGTCGACGGCGTCGAGGACGCGGCCGGACTCCTGCTCGTCCAGGACGCCGCCGCCCCGCAGCCGGTCCAGCTCGGCTCGGAGCTGATCGATGCCGGCCTGGGCGCCGGCCCGGTCGCCGGCCGCCGCCGCGCCCCGGATGGCGGCCACCTGGGGAGCCAGGACGCCCCGGGCCTGCTCGGGCAGCGACGGGTCGCCACCGCCGCAGGCGGCGAAGAGGACGACGGCGGCGAGAAGGGCGACGACGACGGCGCCGCGGAGCGGGACCAGCCGGGTCGTGGCGGTCATCGGACGACCTGCTCGAGGTCGGAGATGGCGTCGTCCAGGAGGGCGGGGACGTTCCCGCTCGGGCCGGTGATCGTTGTCGGGTCCGCCACCGGGTTGGTGGTGCCGGCCTCCGCCTCCCGGGGAGCCTGTCCGCCGTCACCCACGCCCGAGACGAACCAGGCGGTGATGAGGCATACGGCCACGGCGGCGGCGACCGCCGGCCTCCGGGTCCTCGTCCGGGTCGGGTTCGGGGTTGCACCGGCCGGGGAGGACGCCGGCGGGAACCCGGGCAGCACCGTGGTCTCCGGGCCCAGGGCGACCGTGGGCGCGGAATCCGGACGGACCGGCTCGGCGGCGGTGGCGGCCAGGGCGGTCGCCATCTCGGCGGCGGTGGCGAAGCGATCCTCGGGGCGGTGGGCCATGGCCCGCTCGATCACGGCCGCGAGCCCGGGATGGAGGTCCGGACGCCGGAGCAGCAGCGGCTCGTACTCACCCTGGTGGACGGCCCAGCACAGGCTCATGGGCGTGTCACCGGTGAAGGGCTTCACTCCGGTCAGGGCCTCGTAGAGGATGACCCCCACCGAGTACAGGTCGCTCTGCACGCTGGCCGGCAGGCCGCCCACCCGTTCCGGCGCCATGTAGGCCACGGTGCCGACCAGCTGGTCGGGACCGGTCAGGTCGAGCTCGGCGGTGGTGGCGCCGTCGGGGTTGTCCAGCGCCTTGGCGATCCCGAAGTCGGCCACCTTGACCGTGCCATCGGCGGTAAGGAGCAGGTTGGCCGGCTTCACGTCCCGGTGGACGATGCCGGCGGCGTGGGCCGCGCCGAGGGCGGCCAGGGTCCCCGCACCCACCTGGCGGGCCCGGGCCGGCTCCATCGGCCCGGAGCCCATCTCCTGTTCCAGCCCGGGCCCGGGCAGGCGCTCCATGACGATGAAGGGCACGCCGTGCTCCTCGCCCACGTCGTGGACGGCCACCACGTGCGGATGGGCG
>JBOGFO010000606.1:0-3648 GCA_050743445.1 Acidimicrobiia bacterium | reverse complement strand
GCCCACCCCGACGCCACCTGCGCCATGGCCCGGTGCAGGTCGCGGTCGAAGCTGCCGGCGATCTCGGTGGCGGCGGCGGCGGCCGCTTCCGCGCGGCGGGCGTCGCCGGCGATCGCGGCCAGTTCGGCGGTGTCGAGCAGGACCGGCCCGGCGAAGGCCGGGGCACCCACCCCCATCACCTCGGCCGCACCACGCTCGAGCAGGTCGAGCGCCTCCTCCACGCGACCCTCCCGCCAGGCGAGGAGGCCTTCGGCGTGGAGGGCCAGGCCGCTGGCCATGAACCAGGGCCGGACGCCGTAGATCCGCCGGGCCCCGGCGACGGCGCGGCGGGCCTCGCCCAGGTCGTCGACCTCGGCGCTGGCCAGGCCGGCGCAGATCAGGCTGACGCCGCGGCGCAGCCCCAGGCTGGGGTTGTGCAGCTCGGTCTCGTGGGTGCAGGCCAGGGAGCCGGCGAAGTCGCCGGCAAGCCAGCGCACGTGCGCCTCCAGCTCGAGGACGTTGGATTCCCGCCACCCGGGTTCCGCCTTGGCTTCGGCGAAGGCGTCGTAGGCCTCCTTGAGGCGTCCCTCGAAGCCGAAGGACCAGCCGAGGGACATGAGCCCCCAGGTGACGCGGTAGTGCTTGCCGTGGCGGCGGGCCAGGTCGACGCTGCGCCGCAGTGCCGTCTCCGCGTCGCTGTAGCGGCCCAGGTAGAAGGCGGCCGTGCCCAGCACCCCGACGGCCCACAGCGCCGCCTCCTCATCGCCGGCCGCCTCGGCGTCGGCCAGCACGGCGGCGGCGCCCTGCTCGAGGGCGGGGATGTTGCCGGCCAGGCCCCGGGCATAGGCCAGCTCCAACGCGGCCAGGCGGGACTGGGTGGGCTCGCCCGCCCGGCGATGGAGATCCATGGCGGCCTCGGCGGCGGCCGCCGCCTCCTCCAGTTCGCCCGTGCCCCACGACAGGAAGCTGGTGAGCCGGGACTTGACCGCCGCCCGCCGGGCCAGGTTCGGGCTCTGGGCCAGGACGGCGTCCACCTCCCGGAGCGCCGCCACCGCCACCCGGGCCTCGGCGTCGGCCCGGTGGTCGACCACCCAGTCGGCATCGCCGAAGAGGGCGTCGGCCACCCCCTCCCAGCGCCGGTCTCCGCTGGGCAGGAGGTCCACCAGCGAGCCGAGGATGGTGAGTCCCTCCCGGAACGCGCCCCGCTCCTCGGCCTGGAGCAAGGCCTCCCGGAGCACCTGGATGGCTTCGTCATCGCCCGTCTCGGCCGAGCCGGCGAAGTGCAGGGCCGCCTCGCCGAGCCGGCCCATGGCCAGGAGGGTGCGGCCCACGTGGCGGTGGAGGGCGAAGCGGCGGGCCCCCCCGATCTCTTCGTAGATCATCTCCTGGATGAGCGGGTGGGTGATCTCGTAGGCGGGGACCCGGCCACGGGCCTCCTCCACCACGAGGCGGCTGCGGACCAGCCGGTGCAGGAGGGGGGCGAGCACCTCGAGGCGCAGCTCCCCGAAGCGGGTCAGCTCGCCCAGCTCGGCCCGGCCCCCGGCGACGGCCAGGACCTCGAGGACCCCCTGGGTGTCGTCGTCGAGGAGATCGACCCGGGCCCGGACCCGCGCGGTCAGCTCCTCGGGCAGGTGGCGCAACCCGGGCCGGGTCGGGTCGCCGCCCTCGTCCCTCAGGGCATGGAGGAGGCCGACGGCGAACAGCGGGTTGCCCCGGGACCGGTCCCACAGCCAGTCGAGCACCTCCCGGCCGGCGGGGCCGCCGAGGATGTCCTCGGCCAGCTCCTGGAGGGCGGTGTCGGGCAGCGGGCCGAGCTCCATCCGCCCCAGGACCCCTTGTTCCTCCAGATCGAGCGCCACCCGCAGGGCCGAGGGCTGGTCGGAGAGCTCCGCCGTACGGGCGGTCGCCACCACCATGACCCGCGCCGCGGCGAGCCGTTCGGCCAGATAGGGAAACACCTCCCAGGACGAGGCGTCGGCCAGATGGAGGTCGTTGAGCACGAGCAGGACGGGCCGCTGCTGGGCGAGGGTGGCCAGGAGGGTCGCCAGGCTGTCGAGGAGGCGGATCCGGGGCGGTTCCCGGTCGGGCACCGCTCCCCGCACGGCGGCAACGCTGCGGAGCAGGCTGGCCAGGTCGTCGACGAGGCCGCCGCACAGCCGGGACACCTCCTCCAGGGGGAGCTCCCGCAGATGGTGCTCCAGCGCCTCCGCCCACAGGCTGAAGGAGGCCGTCCCCGACAGCGGCCGGGCCCGGGCCCGGAGCACGGTGGCGGAGGAGGCATGGCGCTCCCAGGCTTCGTCGGCCAGACGCGTCTTGCCCACGCCCGGTTCCCCCACCACCAGGACGCAGCGGAAGGCGCCTCCGGCCGCCAGGCGCCATTCGGCGTCGAGCTCGGTCAGCTCGGTGGCGCGCCCTACGAAGCTGGTCCTCCGTTCCATCGGCTCCCCCTGCCCAACGAGGATAGGTCCGCTCTCCTCTGTACGCAGAGCGCTCAGATGGAAGAATGTGGTCGAAGCGGTCACTGAGCAAGGAGAGGGCTCATGCGACTCCGAGCATCCATGCGCTGGGCAGCGGTTGTCCTGCTGGCGAGCCCACGGTGGCCATCCCGGCGGATGCCGAGGCGGCATCCGCGTTGTGGACCGGCGAGGTCCCGTGGGTCACGGTCATTGTCTTCGCCTACTCGGCGGAGGGGACGAGCGTGGCCATCGACTCGGTGGCCTGGGGACCGGGCGGATGGGTGATCCGCGCCGGTGACCTGGAACCGGGTGGGGCGGCGGCCGTCGGGTTCCCCGAGGAGGAGCGGCCGGCGGTCCTCGTGGTGCAGCGACCGTTGCCCGATGCCTCGGTGCCCGTGGCCAAGCCACCGCCGGCCGGGCTGTGTGGCGTCATCAAGGAGAAGGACCTCGACCCGGCCTACGTGGTCGTGGGGGAGTTCCACCTGGGCTCCCACTGGCGGGGCGACTTCGCCTACACCAACACGAAGTCGACGAGCTTCGAGGTCGGCTGGCGCCCGGAGGGCAAGAACTGGAGCTCGGCCGGCACCACCTCGAAGAGCTACAACTCCGAAGGCGCATCGGGCGGCCCGCTGCGGCCGGTTGACCGCCCCCGGATGTTCACCTACCGGATGAGGACGAAGTTCCGCCAGTACACGTGGAACTGCCGGGGCCACGACATCGAGCACACGGACTCGATGGGCAAGGTCGACACGGTCGAGCCCACGGGATGGACCGGCGGGGCCGTGCGGGAGGAGTTCGGGTCCACCCCGAGCTGTCCCGACATGAAGTACACCGACCCGGTGCCAGGAGAAGATGGGTACTTCAGCCGGAAATCAGGTTCGAGCACGACCTTCGGGGGTGCGATCAACATCATCGGCTTCTCGGGTGCGGTGACGTCGACGGTGTCCGACGTCGTGAAGTACAAGTGGACGAACGCCCTCTCGTTTCACCGGCTGCTGTGCGGGGAGAGCAACGACATCAACGAGAAGAACACGCGCGTGAGCTCCCTCGAGTGACCCGACCGGGAGCTTCCCGGGGCGCTCCCTAGACTGCCCGGCGTGTTGAAGGCCAACGGACTCGTGATCCGCTACGGACCCCGCACGGCTGTCTCCGGGGTTGATCTCGAGGTGTGCCGGGGGGAGATCCTGGGCCTGCTCGGGCCCAACGGGGCGGG
>JBOGFO010000605.1:0-6125 GCA_050743445.1 Acidimicrobiia bacterium | reverse complement strand
TCGAACTTCTCCACCGCCCGCATGAGGCCCAGGTTCCCCTCCTGGATGAGGTCGAGGAGGAGCATGCCGCGCCCGACGTAGCGCTTGGCGATGGACACCACCAGCCGGAGGTTGGCCTCGATGAGCTGGCGCTTGGCCCGCAGCCCGCCAGCCCGACCCCGACGCGGTCGCGCAGCCGGTCCGAATCGTCCGAGAACACCGACGCCGCCGCCCGCCCCGATCGCGTCGGCGAAGGTGGCGTGTCCGACCCGGTCCGGATGTACCTCAAGGAGATCGGCAAGGTCCCGCTGCTCACCGCGGCCCAGGAGGTGAGCCTGGCCCAGCGCATCGAAGCCGGCCTGGCCGCCGCCGTCGAGATCGCCGAAGCCAACGGGTCCCTCTCCTCACTCGACGAGCGGTCCCTCCACGCCAAGGTGGCGGACGGGCTGCGCGCCAAGCGCCAGCTGATCGAGGCCAACCTGCGGCTCGTGGTGTCGATCGCCAAGCGCTATGTCGGGCGCGGCATGCTCCTTCTCGACCTCATCCAGGAGGGCAACCTCGGCCTCATGCGGGCCGTGGAGAAGTTCGACTACACCAAGGGCTTCAAGTTCTCCACCTACGCCACCTGGTGGATCCGTCAGGCCATCACCCGGGCGATCGCCGATCAGGCCCGCACCATCCGCATCCCCGTCCACATGGTGGAGACCATCAACAAGGTCACCCGGGTGCAGCGCCAGATGGTGCAGGAGAAGGGTCGCGAGCCCACCGTGGAGGAGCTGGGGGAGAAGCTCGGCATGGTCCCCGAGCGGGTCCGCGAGATCCAGCGCATCTCCCAGGAGCCGGTCTCCCTGGAGGCTCCGGTGGGCGACGAGGACGACAGCCTGCTGGGGGACTTCGTCGAGGACCCGGGAGCGATCGCCCCCGCCGACGCCGCCGCCCGGGCGCTGCTCACCGAAGCGGTGGAAGAAGCCCTCGAACAGCTCTCCGACCGGGAGCGGCGGGTGGTGCGCCTGCGCTTCGGCCTCGATGACGGCCAGCTCCACACCCTGGAAGAAGTAGGCAAGGAGTTCGGGGTGACCCGGGAGCGGATCCGCCAGATCGAGTCGAAGACCCTGGCCAAGCTGCGCCACCCCACGCGCTCGCAGCGGCTGCGGGACTACCTCGACGAAGGCTGACCCCGGAGGTCCGGACGGTCAGGCGAGGGCTCGCAGCAGCGAGCCCTCTTCCAATTCCAGGTGCTTCTCCAGGTGGACGACCGTGCCGTCCTCGGGCCGGGAGGTGAAGTCGACGTTGTCGACCAGCAGGCTCATGAGGGCGATGCCCCGGCCGGAGTCGTCGTCCGGGTCGGGCATCTCGGCCAGCACGGCGGTGTCGCCCAGGCCCTCACCGTCGTCGATCACCCGGATGTGGCAGTGCTCTGGGCCGAGCTCCACGGTCACCGTGTACTCGGTGACCCCGGCAGCGTGGCGGACGACGTTGGCGCACGCCTCGGTCAGGGCCAGGGCCACGTCCCCGCGACAGGAGGACGTCACACCCAGCCGGGTCATGGCGTCCCGGCACAGGGTGCGCACCAGAGGCACGGTGGCCGTGTCCCGGGGAAGCTTGAGCGAATAGAGGATCTCCATCACCCGCCACATGTCTCCTGAGCGGGGGGTGTTCAAACCGTTTGAAATACTGGCGGGCTCGCCCCGGTGGGCGGCGGCCGGGCATGCTACGACCATGACCGGGTCCCGGCTCGCCTACCGCACCTGCCCCCTGTGCGAGGCCGGATGCGGCCTCGAGGTGGCCCTCAGCGGAGGGTCCGTCACCCGCATCAGGGGTGACCGGGACGACGTGTTCAGCCGGGGCTACATCTGCCCCAAGGGCTCATCGCTCAAGGCCCTCCACGAGGACCCCGACCGGCTGCGCACCCCGCTGGTGCGAATGGGCGACCGCCTCGAGGAGGCGAGCTGGGACGAGGCCTTCGCCGTCGTGGAGCGACGCCTGATGGAGGTGATCGCCACCCACGGCCGCCCGGCGCTGGCGGCCTATGTCGGCAACCCCAACGTTCACAACCTCGCCGGCCAGCTGTACCTGCGGCCGCTGCTGCGGGCGCTCGGGACCCACAACGTGTTCTCGGCCAGCACCGTCGACCAGCGGCCGAAGGAGATCGCCTCCGGGTTGATGTTCGGCACCCAGCTGACCGTCCCCGTACCCGACGTCGACCGCACCGACCACCTCATGATCCTGGGGGCCAACCCCTTCGTCTCCAACGGCAGCCTGGCCACCGCCCCCGACTGGCCGGGGCGCCTGGAGGCCCTGCGGGCCCGGGGCGGGCGCCTGGTGGTCGTCGACCCCCGCCGCAGCCGGACGGCGGAGGCCGCCGACGAGCACGTCGCCATCCGGCCCGGGGCCGACGCCCACCTGCTCATGGGCATGATCCACGTCCTCTTTGCCGAGGGACTTACCGATCTGGGACCGGCCGCCGGCCACGTCGCCGGGGTGGACGAGGTCGAGCGTCTCGCCCGGCCCTTCACTCCTGAGGCGGTGGGCCGGGTCGCCGGGATCGAGCCCGGGACGGTGGCCCGCCTCGCCCGGGAGCTGGCGGAGTCGCCCCGGGCCGCGGTCTACGGCCGCATCGGCACCACCACGGTCGAGTTCGGCACGATCACGTCGTGGCTGGTGGACGTGCTCAACGTGCTCACCGGAAACCTGGACCGGCCCGGCGGGGCGATGTTCCCCATGGCCGCGGCCGGGGCCGCCAACACGCGCGGCCGCTCCGGCACCGGCCGGGGGGTGGCACTGGGACGCTGGCACAGCCGGGTCCGGGGCCTCCCCGAGTCCTACGGCGAGCTGCCCGTGGTCTGCCTGGCCGAGGAGATCGACACGCCCGGGCCCGGTCAGGTGCGGGCCCTCCTGACCGTCGCCGGCAACCCCGTCCTGTCCACCCCCAACAGCGCGCGCCTCGACGCCGCCCTGGCCGGCCTCGACTTCATGGTCAGCGTCGACACCTACGTCAACGAGACCACCCGCCACGCCGACGTGATCCTGCCGGTGCCCAGTCCCCTCCAGCGGGGCCACTACGACCTCTTCCTGCTCCAGCTCGCCCTGCGCAACGTGTCCAACTACAGCCCCCCCGTGCTGAGCGGCGATCCGGAGGTCCCCGACGAGTGGGAGACCCTGTCCCGCCTGACCCTCATCGCCGGTGGTGCCGGTGCCGCCGCCGATCCCGCCACGGTCGACGAGGCGGTGCTCAACTCGCTGGTCCGCGCTGCGGTGACCGACGAGGCGTCGGGGGTGAAAGGCCGGGATCCGGGCGAGATCGTGGCCGAGCTGGGGGAGCGGCGGGGACCGGAGCGCCTGCTCGACCTCTTGCTCCGGACCGGCCCCCACGGCGACGGCTTCGGAGCCCGGCCCGGAGGCCTCAGCCTCGAGATGCTCCTGGACCACCCCCACGGCGTCGACCTCGGCCCGCTCACGCCCCGCCTCCCCGAAGTGCTGCGGACGCCGTCAGGCAAGGTCGAGCTCGCCCCCGAGCCGCTGGTGGCCGACGTCGCCCGACTGGAGGCGGCGCTGGCCCGGGACGGGGAGGACGGCCTGGTGCTCGTCGGCCGGCGTCACCTCCGGGACAACAACTCCTGGATGCACAACCTCCCGGTCATCCTGAAGGGCAAGGCCCGCTGCACGCTGCAGGTCAATCCCGGCGATGCCCGGCGCCTGGGCCTGGCCGACGGCCAGCCGGCCGAGGTGGCGTCCCGGACGGGACGGGTGACGGTGCCGGTGGAGGTGACCACCGCCATCCGCCTCGGCGTGGTCAGCCTGCCCCACGGCTGGGGCCACGACTTCGACGGAGCCGCTCTCAACGTGGCCGCCACTCGCCCCGGGGCGAACTCCAACCTCCTGAGTGACGACGAAGCCTTCGACCCGCTCTCGGGCAACGCCGTCCTCAACGGCATCCCGGTGAGCGTCGTGCGGGCCGACGGGTGAGCACGGCCGAGAGTGAGCACACCCTCGAACCGGGACAAAGGCCCCGGATCGTCACCGGCGGCCGAGGTGGAGGCAGGAAGCCGCCGGAGCGCTGACGTAGTCCCTTCTCAACAGGGAGAAGGGGTTTGCCATGTCTGCTGCCACGAAGGCCCGTATCCGCGACGCCGCCCGCCGGATGGCCCGCCAGATCCTCGACGCCAGCCAGTGCTGGATGGGTGAGTGACGCAGCGTCGACGGGTGGGCTCGATCGGTGGGCCCGGCAGGGATCGAACCTGCGACCGACGGATTATGAGACGCACCCCGCGGGTGCAAGGAGGTGCACATCCCTACTCCCGTATGCATCTCTGCCAAGGTAGGGTGCTGTGACGAGGTCAGGCGACGTCGAGGAAGCGGCGAAGCGCCTGGCGGATGATCTCGCTGGTTGTCGTCTGGTCGGCCAGGGCCCGGGCTTCGATCGCGGCGCGCAGCTCGGGGTCGATCCGTACCGGGACGACCTCCGCGGGACCGGTGCCCATCGGCGGCCGGCCTCGTCGACGGCTCTTGAGCACCTCGACGTCGTAGTCCCTGGTCGCCACCTCCTCCGCTATGGCATCCACCTCGGCGTCGGTCAGCTGCCGGCCGGTATGGGTCGTGAAGGTCCTGGGCTTCGGCATCAGGTGTTCTCCCCTCCTGGGAGCAACCCATAGAACGCGGGGCGGAGTGTCATGACGTGGATCACCAGTTGATGGCCGTCATCGAGTTCGAGCCAGACGACCTCCAGCAGGTTGCCGGCGACATCGGGCCCGATAGCGAGGACCTTCGGCGGGTCCGCATCGGGGTCCAGTTCGATGATCTCCACGGCGTGCTCGATCGCATGCATAATCGTCGTGTCTTCGAACCCGTGCTTCCGGGCCGAATGGCGGGTCTCCACGAGCCCATAACGTAATACAGAATACATCTCCGAGAGCCCTTTGGTCATGCCGCGACTGGTCGGCTCTCCGCCAGTCTCCGTGGCCTGGGTTCGGAGTGAGCACGAGCTGGCCGTGTCGACCCGGCTTATCGGACCGCGGACACACGAAGAACCCCTCGTCCGAAGACAAGGGGTCGTGTTGTGTAGGTGGACTTACAAGCGGGGTCCGTTCGCTTCGACGCCGCCGACATCGAGCGACTCCGCCAGCGGGCCGCCGCCGCCGGCATGGGCATCACCCAGGTCGTGCGCACCTGGGTCCTCGAACGCCTCGACGAACCCGAACCCTCGGCCGTCGTCGGCGACCTCATGGAATCCCTCGAGCGGAGCCTGCGGGCGGCTCGCAGCATCCAGCGAGGATCGGGACCAGAGAAGCAAGCCGGCTAACCGCTCACCCGATCCGGTCCCACCGACCTGGATGACATGGCGGGCCGTCTCGACGGCGAGATGAGCACGGCTCTCGGATCTCCCGCGGCCTCAGGTTTTCCACAGGAGCATGAGAGGCAAAGGTGCAGGTGAGAGAACCTTTCGCGGAGTGGGCCCGGCAGGGATCGAACCACGACCGACGGATTATGAGTCCGTGAAAGGCCGATTCGCCGACCTGGGGATAACGTCAGAAGAAGTTGCTTTTGAGCTGCGGAAACACCTTCTTGCTGTTTTCTATCCTGTGCCGACGTTTTCCGGCCTTCCGCGGCCTGGCCGCGGCCTGGGCTGCTCAATCTCGAGGATCCGACGCCAGGGGAGGACCGATACCATGGGGGGATGGCGCAGCGTGTCACCCGCATCTCGATCGCCTCCGCCGAAGCCGAGCGGGAGCGTCTGCGCGCCATGCTCGACGGGTTCGAAGCTCGTTACGAGTTGCCGTCCGATCGTCTCATGGAAGCGTTCCTCGACGAGGATGGCAACCTCATCGAGTCCGCCGAATGGCGGGCCTGGGACGAAGCCTGGGCCGCCTGGCAGATTCTCGCCGGACAGTAGGAGATGCTGCCCGCCCAGGTGCGGGGTCCCGAGAGCGCGGTTTTCTGGATCCTGGCGTGGTTCGACCGCCTCGGCGGCGCCTCTGGGCCCGATGATCCTGTCCAGGTCTTCCAGGACGCCGCTGGCACCATTACCCGCATCCGCGTAGAGGCCGTCGTCGCCTTCGCCGACGGGGCGAGGCTGGAAGTCGCCGTCGAGTTGGACGGAGAACTCGGGTGCCGTCGGGCCTTCTTCGATCGGTTCGAGCCCACCGGCG
>JBOGFO010000604.1:0-4646 GCA_050743445.1 Acidimicrobiia bacterium | reverse complement strand
ACCGAGGCCACCTCGGCCGGCGTCATGGCTTCCACATCGGTGAGCCACAGGGTCGCCCGTCCCGTCTCGGGCAGGTCGGTCAGGGCGCGGCGCATGGCGCTCACCGAGCCGGTGTCACCGGGGTGTCCGGGCGGGCCGGCAGCCGTGTCGTGGCGGCGGGCCCGGCGCCGTTCCAGCGCCGCGCCGCGCACGGAGTGCAGCAGGTGGGCCCGGAACGAGGGATCGCCCCCCCGGGGGAGGATGGCGAACACGTCGGTGAACCCGGCCATGACGGCCAGCTCGGCGTCGTCGGAGAAACCCGACATGGCGCTGGCCATCCGCCAGGCGGCGGCGTGGTGGCGCAGGTACAGCACGCCGAAGGCGATGCGATCGCCGTCCCGGGCCCGCGCCACCAGGTCGGCGTCGGGGCGCGCCACCAACTCGGCGTCGGGGGCGGCGTGAGGGGCCATCGTGCTCCCGGGGCGGATATCCATCCAGTACTCCCTTCGTCGCCCGACGAGAAGGAATTACGGCCGCGCCCCTGGCTCCTTCTCCAGTATGGATCGGTGGGTACCCAGGCCGCCGGGGGACCGCACATGTGGCGAAGAGGATTGTCCGGGTTCGCGTAGCCTGCGCCGATATGGCGTCGGCGCAGACCATCGTCATCGACCATTTGGCGCGCCTCGACGACGGTTCGGTGGCGGTGGCCGGGATCGATGGCGGGCACGAGCATGTGGCGCTGTGCCGGGAACCGGCGTGGGACACCGCGGCCACCAGCCGCGGCGGCGGGCCCTTCGGGGTGGGTGAGCTCGTGGACGTAGGGTTCTCGCGGCGGGTGGGGGTGGCCCCCCTCGTGGAGGAGCGGGAGGTGGAGGAGTCCAACCTGCGTCCCCTGGGGCGCATCACCGACGCCGAGTTCTGGTCGCTGCTCGAGACGTTGGGCCAGGACTCCCTCCCCGCCATCTACGGGGACGACCTGACCCGCCGGCCGTCCGGTTCAGCCCGCGTGCCCGAAGGGCGGGGCCGGGCCTCCCTCGGGGTCCTGCGCTGCCCGGGACCGGCCGAGCTCTTCCGCCGGGGCGGCCAGCTCCGCATGGGCATCGACGATCTCCAGCTCGGCTCGCTCGATCTGGCCGTCTTCGACTTCCGCCTGCGGGACGCCCACGGCGTCCCCATCGATCCCCTGTGGAACGTCATCCGCCGGCGGGTGTCGGCGGGCGAGCCCGTCATCCTCTCCGTCGGGCTGTCGCGGCCCTTCAATGGCGTCCACTGGCTCCGGGTCGACAACATCCACTTCCGGGACTACTTCGACGACCACCCGGTCTTCCGCATCTACCAGGGGGTGGATTGATGTCTTCCGCCGTGGCCAGATTCGCCATGACGGCCAACGAGTACACCGAGGGGCTGCGGGCCATCATGCGCCGCCAGCCCACCTTCTGGGTGGGGCCGGTCCTGGGCGTGGCCACCCTCGCCCTCGGGCTGGTGAAGGGGGACACCGTCGCCCGGGTGTGGGGATGCGTGGTGCTCCTCCTGGCCGGCGGGTCGTTCTGGATCGTGCCCGCCCTGCGCTGGCGTCAGAGCCCCCGGCTGGCCGAGGAGCAGGAGCACGCCTTCCACGAGGACGGGATCCAGGTGCGGGCCGGCAAGGAGCGGGGGAAGCTGCCGTGGAGCTTCTACACCAAGGTGGTCGAGACTCCCCACGTCTACGTCTTCTTCCGCACGTCCCGGCAGGGCAACTTCGTGCCCAAGCGGGGCTTCGTCTCTCCCGACGCCGAGGCGAGCTTCCGGGCCCTGGCCGCCGGGAAGCTCAAGACCAACTGGCGGTCCTAGCGGCCGGTGAACTTCGGCGGGCGCTTCTCGACGAAGGCGGCCACGCCTTCGGCGAAGTCTTCGGTGGAGCGCAGCAGGCCGTAGGCCATGCCCTCCAACTCCATGCCCACATGGAGCGGAGCGTCGTAGGCATGGTTGAGCACCCGCTTGGCCACGCGCATGGCGAGCGGCGCCTTGGCGGCCAGCTCCTCGGCCACCGAGCGGACCCTCGCCTTCAGCTGGCGCAGGGGTGTGACCTCGGACACCAGCCCCCAGGCCAGGGCGTCGGCGGCCTCGATGCGCCGGCCTCGCAGGATGACGTCCTTGGCCCGGGACAGGCCGATCAGATGGGCCAGGCGCTGGGTGCCGCCGCTGCCGGGGATCATGCCCAGGGTGATCTCGGGCAGGCCGAGGACGGTGTCGGCGGTGGCCAGCCGGAGGTCGCAGGCCAGGGCCAGCTCGAGGCCGACCCCGAAGGTGAACCCGTGGAGGGCGGCCACCACCGGCTTGGGGCAGCGTTCGGGCGCGCCCACGTTGTGGGCCAGCCGGGAGAGGACCTCGGGTGACGCGTTCAGGAACCCCGCCACGTCGCCCCCGGCGGTGAACGCCTTGTCGCCGGCCCCGGTGAGGATGATGACCCGCACGCGGTCGTCGACGCCGAGCTCGGCGAAGACGCCGGCCAGCTGGTCCCGGGCGGGCATGCTCACCCGGTTCAGCTTCTCGGGCACGTCGAGGGTGATGGTGGCGATGCCGGCGGCTTCGTCGTGCTCGACCCGGAACCCGTCGTAGGTGGTCATCAGCTTCCTTTCTCGGTGGCGGCGAGCACCTCGGTGATGGCGGCCACGATGGGTTCATAGCCGGTGCAGCGGCACAGGTGACCGGAGAGCAGCCGCCGGATGTCGGTCTCGGTGGGGACGGGCGCCCCGGCCGCCACCTCGTCGCACAGCTCGGCGGCGGCCATGAGGATGCCGGGGGTGCAGAACCCGCACTGGAGGGCGAAGTGGCGCCGGAAGGCCTCCTGGAGGGGATGGAGGCGGTCGCCGTCCGCCAGTCCCTCCACGGTGGCGATCTCCGTCCCGCCGGCCTGCACGGCCAGCATCAGGCACGAGCGCACGGCCGCTCCGTCCAACCGTACGGTGCATGCCCCGCACACGCCGTGCTCGCAGCCGACGTGGGTGCCCCGCAGGCCGGCGTCATGGCGCAGGAAGTCGGACAGCAGGCGCCGGTTGTCGACGCTGGCCGCGACCGTCCGCCCGTTCACCGCGCAGCCGGCCTCGCCGCTCGTTGGCCCGGAAGGCGGGTGCGATTGTGGCCCTGGGAGGGCCAACATCGCGCCCGCCTGTGCGGCGCGGGCGGCGGCGCGCTCCACGGCGCGGGCCACGAGGACCTCCACCAGGTGACGCTGATAGTCAGCGGGGGCGTGCAGGGAGCCGGCCGGGTCCAGCGCTCCGGCGGCCGCCGCCCCCGCGGCCCGCGCCGCCTCCTCTGACGGTTCGTGGCCCAGGAGGGCGCCGGCCGCCTCGTGGACGAGCACCGGTCGGTCGCTCACGGCGCCCACCGCCACTCGCGCCGCCGCCACCCGGCCGTCCTCCAGGCGCAGCCAGACGGCTGCCATGGCCAGAGCGAAGTCGCCGTGGCGCAGGGCCATCTCCTCCACCGCACTGCCTTCGCCCGCCGCCGGCATCGGGAAGCGGACCTCCACGACGAGCTCGTCCGCGGCCAGGTTGGTGGTGAGGAAGCCGGCGAAGAACTCCTCCGCCGCGATCGTCCGGGCGCCATGGGGTCCGGCGGCCACCACGCTCCCCCCGAGGGCGACGAGCGCCAGGGGCAGCTCCGCCGCCGGGTCGGCGTGGGCGATGGAGCCCCCGACCGTCCCCCGGTTGCGGGTGGTTGTGTGGCCGACCAGCGGCAGGCTGTCGGCCAGCGCGCCGATGCGGCCGGCGGCGGGGGAGCGTTCCAGCGCCCGCTGCCGGGCCAGGGCGCCGACCGCGAGGTGCCCGTTGGCGGCCGAGATCGCGTCGATGCCGGGCAGCTGGTTCAGGTCCACGAGCACGGCCGGCCGGGCCAGGCGCATGTTGAGCATGGGGACCAGGCTCTGGCCGCCGGCCAGGGGCCGGGCCTCGTCGCCGTGCTCGGCCCGCAGGGCCAGGGCCTCCTCCATCGAGGTCGGGCAGGCGTAGCGGAAGGGCGGCGGCTTCATGGCGGCGACGTCATGGTCGGAGCCGCCGATAGGAGCACCCACACCCGGGCCGGGGTGAGGGGCAGCTCGACGTCCTCCACGCCCAGCGCGTCGGCCACGGCGTTGGCGACGGCCGCCGGGGCGCTCATGGTCGTCCCCTCGCCCAGGCCCTTGGCGCCGGTGGGGGTGACGGGGGAGGGGGACTCGACCATGGCGGTCACGGGCGTGGGCAGCTCGGTGGCGGTGGGGCAGGGGTAGTCGAGGAAGGTGGCGGTGAGCAGGTTGCCGTCGTCGTCGTAGACGTGTCGCTCCAGGAGGGCGGCGCCGAGGCCATGGGCCAGCCCGCCCAGCACCTGCCCGTCGGCCAGGGCCGGGTGCAGGACCCGGCCGGCGTCGTGGACGCTCACGTAGTCGCGTACCTCGACGGCCCCGGTCGTGGTGTCAACCTCGACGACCGCCACGTCGGCCAGGAACCCGTAGGCCGCGGACGAGTTCACCCGGTCGTCCGGGTCGGGCGGGTCCAGGCCGGGCACGGCGTAGGTGATGGTGAGGGCGAGCCCGTCGACTCCCTCGGGCAGTCCGGCCGGGTCCCAGTGGGCGGCGCCGGCCAGGCGGCGCAGGGAGATGTCTCCCGCCGTGCCGCGGGCGGCGCCGTCGATCAGCTCGACCGCTCCCGGCT
>JBOGFO010000603.1:0-5082 GCA_050743445.1 Acidimicrobiia bacterium | reverse complement strand
GTCGGCCTGGACGAGGCCGCCATCGCCGCCGACGCCATCGCCACGCCCTACCACTGCTTCACCGCCCGGGCCCCGCTCCGTCCCGGCCAGACGGTGGCCGTCATCGGCGCCGGGGGCGGGGTGGGGGTCCACATGGCCGCCATGGCCCGCGCCTTCGGCGCCCGGGTGGTGGCCATCGAGCGCGATCCGGCCAAGGAGCAGCGGCTCCGCCAGCGCGGCTTCGACCTCGTCTGGAACCCGGGAGAGGGGAGCTCCTGGGCCGGCGCCCTCCTCCGGGAGATGGAGGACCACCCGGTCGACGTCTGCGTCGACATGGTGGCCTCGACGGCCACGCTGGCCAACGGCCTGCGGCTCGTGGGTCGGGCCGGGACGCTGGTGGTGGTCGGCTTCCAGCCCGGGGCGGTGCTGGCTCCCGACCCGGCCCGGCTGCTCCTCGACGAGATCGTCATCACCGGGAGCCGCTACGCCACCCGGGCCGAGATCGCCCGGACGCTCGACCTCGTCGCCCAGCGCCGTGTGGAGCCGGTGATCGGCGCCCGCTACGCGCTGGAGGACACCGCCGAGGCCTACCGGGCCATGCAGGCCAACGAGGTGTTCGGCCGCATCGTGGTCGAGCGGAAATAACCTGATTGCCGGATGGTCACGCAATTGAAGATCCGCATCGGGGTGAGCATGGGCGTCGACGGCGACACCGATCCGGGCATGCTCTCCGACGCCGTGGTGGCTATGGAGGAGCTGCGCTTCGACTCCCTGTGGCTGGCCGAGCGCTACTCCACCACCACGCCCGACCCCGTCGCCGGTATTGCCTTCGCCGCCGCCCGGACCCGCAAGCTCAAGCTCGGCACCGGGGTGATCATCCTGCCCGGCCGCAACCCGGCGGTGGTGGCCAAGCAGCTCGCCACGCTCGACCGGCTGTCGGCGGGACGGCTGCTGGTCACCTTCGGCCTCGGGGGTGAGCCCGCCGAGCGGGCCGCCCTGCCGATTCCCGGGGGCCGCTCCCGGGGCGAGGTCTTCGACGAGGCACTCGACCTCGTCCGCGCCCATCTCGTCGACGGCGGGGTTGACGGGCTCTCCGTCCTGCCCCGGACGGTCCAGCAGCCGCTCGAGTTCTGGGTGGCGGGCACCGCCCATGCCGCCCAGGTGCGCGCCGGCCGGCGCAGCGACGGCTGGCTCACCAGCCTGATCACGCCGGCCGAGGCCCGGGAGGGGCGGGCGGTCGTGGAGGCGGAGGCCGAGCGGGCCGGACGCCGGATCGACTCGGAGCACTTCGGGGTGAGCGTCGCCTACGCCGACGGCGAGATCCCGCCGGGCCTGGTGGCGTCCATCGCCAAGCGCCGGCCTGACACCGATCCGTCGGCGTTGATCCCGTCCGGCCTGGAAGCGGCCGTCGCCCTGCTGGAGCGCTACGTCGACGCCGGCTTCTCCAAGTTCGTCGTCCGCCCCGCCCGCTCGCCCGCCGACTGGCCGGCCGCCCTCGCCGAGATGGCCGCCGCCCTCCTCCCCCTCCAGAACTAGGGCGATTCCGGCGCCCCGATCTTGCGTTCCTGCGGAACACCAGTCGTTCCGGAAGAACGCCGGTTGGGGTCAGGGGACTGGGGCAGATTCCTCGATCACGGCGCCTACAGTACGACGGTGCAGACCCGTCCCGCCTCCACCCGGGCGCCCATCCTGCCCCAGCTTTCGGGTTCCTGGTCGTCGGGCCGGGCGGAGGACGCCTTCGATGTGGAGGATCCCGCCACCGGCACGGTGATCGCCACCGTGGCCGGGGCCGGCCCGAACCAGGTCGACGCCGCCGTCCGCCGGGCCCGGGCCGCCTACGACGGCGGGTGGCGCCACACGAGCGCCCGGGAGCGGGGCCGCCTCCTGGCCGAGTGCTCCCGGGTCATCGCCGCCCACGCCGACGAGCTGGCCCTGCTGGAGACGACCGAGATGGGCAAGCCCTACGACCAGTCGCGCCGCTTCGACGTCGAGTTCTGCATCGGCTCGTTCCAGTTCTATGCCGGCCTGGCCGACAAGCTGCCGGGCGCCGCCTACGACCTCGGCCCGGTGGCGGCTCACACCGTCCACGAGCCCTACGGCGTGGTGGGCGGGATCATCGCCTTCAACTGGCCGCCCATCCACACCGCGGCCAAGAGCGCCCCCGCCCTCGCGGCGGGCAACACCGTGGTCCTCAAGCCGCCCGACCAGGACCCGCTCACCATCATGCGCATCGTCGAGCTGCTGGCCGACGTGCTCCCGCCCGACGTCCTCCAGGTCGTGCCCGGTCACGGCCCGGGCCCGGGCTCGGCGCTCGCCGCCCACCCGCTGGTGGAGCGCCTGTCGTTCACCGGCTCGACCGCCACCGGCCGGGCCGTCCTCAAGCTGGCCGCCGACGCCGTGACGCCGGTCACCGTCGAGCTGGGCGGCAAGAACCCCCTCGTCGTCTTCGCCGACGCCGACCTCGACGCCGCTGTGCGGGGGGCGGTGGAAGGCGCCTACTTCAACCAGGGCGAGGCGTGCACCGCCGCCTCGCGCCTGCTGGTCGACGAGTCCGTCCACGACGAGTTCGTCGGGCGGCTGGCGGCCGCGGTCGAGCGCCTGGTGGTGGGCGACGGCCGGAATCCCGCCACCCACGTCGGGCCCCTCATCACCCGGGGCCAGCGGCATCGGGTGCTGGCCTACATCAACCAGGCCGTGGCCGAAGGAGCCACCCTCGCCGCCCGGGGCCGGGTGCCCGACGACCCGGCGCTGGCCGGCGGGTACTGGGTCGCCCCCACCCTGTTCACCGACGTCACCCCGGACATGGCCATCGCCCGGGAGGAGGTCTTCGGGCCGGTGACGGCGGCGCTGCGCTTCTCGGGTGAGGACGAGGCCCTGGCCCTGGCCAACGACACGCCCTACGGGCTGGTGGCGGCGGTCTATACCGCCGACCACGCCCGGGCCCGCCGCGTCGCCCGCCACCTCGACGCCGGCGTGGTGATGATCAACAACTACAACCGGGCGCTGCTGGGCACGCCCTTCGGTGGCTTCGGCGATTCCGGCCACGGCCGGGAGCACGCCATCGAGAGCCTCCTCGAGTTCACCCGCACCAAGAACATCCGGGAGCCGTCGGGGATGGGGAAGGTGCCCGAATGGGACGCCCTCGACGACGTCCTCGACTAGCACTAGCTACTAGCCGCCCAAATCGCTACGTGCGTTCATCTGTCAGGTCCCATGGGGCCCGACGAATGAACGCATGTAGCGGGGTTACGGCTCGATGGCGCTGTCGCCCTGCTCGTACAGGCCGAAGGGAAGTGGCTCGCCCCCCCGCCAGCTGCCCTCGAACTGGGAGCGGTCGCCGGCTCGGCGGGTCCGTTCGAGCACCGAGCGGCCGAGCGCCAGCTGTCCCGTCTCCCAACGTTTGAGCGCCTCGTCGAGGTGGTTGTTGCCGCCGGCGACGGGTCCGAGGGCCCGGGCCAGCTGCCAGGCGTCCTCGGCTGCCTTGGCCGTCCCCACGGCGGCGTGGGGCCGCAGGGCGAAGGCGGCGTCGCCTATCAGGCACACGCGCCCGAAGACCATGCGGTCCACCTCCACGTCCACCACCACCTGGATGAACGGCTCCGCCGTGGTGAGCACCATCTCGGCCAGCGGGGCGGGCAGTCCGGCGGCCGCGTCCCGGAGCGCTCCAACGTGGGGTTCCCGCACCCGTCCGGGAGGGAGCGAGAGCGGGTGCCGTTGACCGGCGGCGTCGGTCATGAGGTCGTCGAGGTCGGCGCCCCCGGCGACGTTGCGGTACCAGACCCAGTTCATCTGCCGGCGCCCGGACGTGAGCGTCCCGTCCACGTTGGGGATGGGGTAGGCGAGGATGTGGCTCCGCTCCATCAGGTGGTAGGTGATCGACTCGTCCAGGACGCCGAAGGTCGCCTCGCTCAGCTCCCACTCACCCACCGCCCCTCGCCAGGCGACGTAGCCGGCGTAACGGGGAGCGGCGTCGGGGGCCAGGATCGACCGGGCGGTGGAGGCCACCCCGTCCGCCGCCACCAGCAGGTCGGCGGGGCGCATCTCCCCTCCGGCCAGGCGCACCGCCACCGACGACCCGGTGTCCTCGAAGCCGACCACCTCGGATCCCATGGCGTAGCGGTCGGGTCCGAGCGCCTCCACCAGCCCCCGGTAGAGCGTCGTCCAGGACGTGAAGCGGAACCGGCAGGGCGACTCGTGGGCCACACCGGCGTCAGGGTCCAGGTAGCGCAGGCACCGGACGGGCGCGCTGATCTCGTCCAGCCGGGCGAGCCCGTGCTCGGTGAAGTACCGCCCGGTGGCCGGGTGCATGACGATCCCCGCCCCCCGGCCTTCGAGCGGGGAACGGGACCGCTCCAGCACTTCGACGTCCCAGCCGGCGTCGCGCAGCCACAGGGCGGCGTTGAGCCCGCCGATCGACCCGCCCATGATCACGGCCCGGGATCCGGTCATGGGTCCGCCCCGCCGCCTACTGGTGCTTGAGCTCGACGGTCACGAACCGCAGCGTCGTCGACCCGACGTTCTCGAGGTCGTGGATCATGGCGTCGTCCGGTGACTGCACCAGGTACTTCGTCTCTCCGGGCGCGTAGTCGCGGGTCACCATGGTGCCGTCGGGGAAGCGCTGCCGGCCCCGGCCCGGCTCCACCACCGTCCAGAAGTAGGTCTGGTCGTGGAGGTGGAAGGGCCCCCGCTCCCGCGGCGGCAGCCGGATCTCCCACACCCGGACGTGGTCGTTCTCGAAGACCAGGGTCGTGCCCACGTCGCGGTTGTGCGGGGCCCGGGCGAGCTCGTCGGCGAACTCGGCGACGTCGTACTTCCCGTGCTCTTCCACCGGCGCCACTGTATTCCCGTCCGGCCCGCCCCTGATCAGGCCGGCAGCGCCGGTGCGATGCCGAGGCTGATCACCACCGTGGCCCCGCCACCGGCGGTGTCCTCGATCTCGACGTCGCCGTTCATCGCCCGGACGAACCCCCGGGCCACGGCCAGGCCGAGACCGACACCGGCGCCACCGCCCCGACCGCTGTCACCCAGGCGCTGGAACGGCAGGAAGACCCGCTCCCGGTCGGGGCGGGGGATGCCCGGGCCCTGGTCGACGATGCGCAGGTC
>JBOGFO010000602.1:0-4654 GCA_050743445.1 Acidimicrobiia bacterium | reverse complement strand
GAGCGGAGTCCCGCCGGCTGCGATAGCGTAAGTGCCGGCCGCAATTCTGGGGCCGGTGCAGGACCGGCACGGTCACGTCCAATGGAGGTTCGATGACTGCGATCACCACCCGCCGTCCTGTCGCTCTTCCCATTCCCGCCTGGGTTTGGCTGGCCGTCGCCCTGGCCGTCGGAGTCCTGTGGATGGTGACCTTCGAGGGCGGCGCCGTGTCGCACGCCCTGAGCGGCTCGGCCTCCTTCATCCACGAGGCCTTCCATGACGGCCGTCACCTCCTCGGCGTGCCCTGCCACTGAGCCCGTCATCCGGCGCTCGAGGTAAGCCCAGCATGCTCAGCCGCCTCGATCCGTCGCGACCGCTCTCGGTCGTGGTGGGCGCGGTGGTGCTCGGGATCGTGGCCGGGATCTTCAGTGCCGCCTTCCTCGCCATCACCGGCGAACCGTCCATCGAGGACGCCATCGCCATCGAGGAGGCCAACGCCGCGGCGGCGGCCAAAGCCGCCGGCGCCACCGGCCACGAGGCGGCGGAGGAGCCCGAGGTGTCCCGGACGGCGCAGAAGGGCGCCGGCCTCTTCGGCGCCTACGCCCTGGCGGGAGCCTCCTTCGGCTCCCTCTTCGCGGTGGCGTTCCTCGCCCTGCGCAAGCGTGTTTCCCCCTCCAGCGCCCGGGCCCTCGTCGCCGGCGCGGTGCTCGGCGGCGCCATCACCGTGTCGCCGTGGCTCAAGTACCCCCCGAACCCGCCGGCGGTGGGGGACCCGGCCACGCTCGCCAAGCGCCAGGCCCTCTACGCCCTGGTGATCGTCCTCACCTTCGTGGTGCTCTTCGTCGCCGCCCAGTACTCCGCCCGGCTCCGGGCGGCCGGGTGGGTGGACGACCAGCGGCTGGTGCTGGTGGTGGCGGCGGTGGTGCTCCCCATGGGCATCATCTACGCCCTCATGCCCCCGCCCCCGGACGCCATCGCCGTGCCGGCCACGCTCCTGTGGCGCTTCCGGCTCGCCTCCCTGGCCGGGAACCTGCTGCTGTGGACCGTCCTGGCCCTCGGGTTCGGGGCGGCGGCAGCCGCCGCCGAACGGCGGTCGGGGGCCGGCGCCCGCACGCCCCGAGCCTCGACGGCTCCGGCCCGCTAATTCGGCCCAGGCGGGAGCTCCCGGACTACCGGCCCGGGTCGGCGACCAGCAGCATTACCGTGCTGGGTGATGTTTCCCACCGCCTCCCTCGCCTCGACGGGCTGGCTTCCGGCCTCACCTCCGGCCGTTCTCCTGCGGGTCCTCGACGCGCTCCCCCGCGGGATCGACGTGGCCGTGACGCGCGACGGCGACGCCTGGGTGGTGGGGGTCGATCCCGACGATGTCATGACGGCTCGGGGCCCGGAGGCCTTCGACGCCCTCGACACGCTCGGGCGGGGTTGGTGGGCCGGGTTCGTGGGCTACGACCTCGGCCGGGCCGTCGAGAAGATCCGGCCGCGGCGCCCGACCGACCCGGCGTTGCCCGACCTGGCCCTGGCCCGCTTCGACGCCCGTGTCGTCATCGACCGCCAGGGAGCCCGGGTCGAGGGCAGGGGCCGGACGCGGCGCCGTCTGACCCGCCTCCTGGCGGGCACAGCCGGCCCCCTGACCGGGGCCCCGGTGAGGCTGGGTCCGTGGACCTCGGACCTCTCCCGGCTTGAGTTCGAAGCCGGCGTGAGGGCCGCGGTGGACCTCATCGAGGCCGGTGAGTGCTACCAGGTCAACCTCACCCGCCGGCTCACCACTCCGGTCACCGCCGATCCGGTGGCCCTCTTCGCCGCCCTGGCCCGGCACAACCCCTCACCCCACGCCGCCCTCGTGCGCTTCGGGGCCATGTCGGTGGTGTCCGCCTCCCCCGAGCTCTTCCTGCGCCGCCGGGGCAACCAGGTGGAGACCCGGCCGATCAAGGGCACCGCCGCCGAAGCGGCCGTGCTGGCGGCCAGCGCCAAGGACCGGGCCGAGAACGTGATGATCGTCGACCTGGCCCGCAACGACCTGGGCCGGGTGTGCGAGTTCGGTTCCGTTGCCGTCCCGGCGTTGTGCGTCGTCGAGCCCCACCCCGGCCTGCACCACCTGGTGAGCACGGTCACGGGAACGCTCCGGCCCGGCGTCGGGGCCGGCGCGCTCCTCCACGCCACCTTCCCGCCGGCGTCGGTGACGGGCGCACCCAAGCCCCGCGTCCTCCAGGCCATCGAGGAGCTCGAAGCATCCCCCCGGGGCGTCTACTGCGGGGCGGTGGGCTGGATCGACGTCGACCAGGAGGCCCTCGACCTCAACGTCGCCATCCGCACGTTCGTGACCGGCCCCGGAGGGACCGAGCTCGGCGTCGGAGCGGGCATCGTCGCCGACTCCGACCCCGGGGGCGAGTGGCAGGAGACGGAGCTCAAGGTGGCCCGCCTCCTGTCCGCCACTCGTCGTTGATCCTGGCCTTCTCCGCTCAGATACTGGCCCGTCCCCGATCAGCGCGCCGGGTCGACCGCCACCGGCTCGCGCCGGGCCTCATGGTGGCCAGCGGTGCGCGGCTTCGCCAGCACGGCGGCGGCGTGGCCGTCGAGCTCCGTGCCGGCGAGCACCCCGGTCCCCGACAGCACGTTCTCGAGCGCCTCCAACCAGCGTTCGTAGTAGCTCCAGGGTGCACTCTCCGGGTCGCCCTCCCACCGCCGGATGGCCCCGATCAGGGCGAGCTGGAACTCGCTCCAGTCGTAGAGGCCCCGGTGGTAGGCGGCCACGGCCACGGCGAAGGCCCGCAGCTCCCACGGCTCCTCGAACGAGAGATCCCCGGCATCGTTGTCGGGGGACACCCCCGGGCCCCCGGGGTCTTCGGGGGACATCCCCGGACCCCCGGGCCTGGGCGCGGGGCCGGGCAGCTCGGTCAGGAGCTGCTCGACCCGCCGGCGGGCGTCACCGAGTTCGGTCGTGTCGGTCCTCATGTGCTCTTCGGCCGGCCCACACCGATCATCGAGTCGCGGGTCACGAGCGCGGCCAGCTCCTTCTCGCCCAGCCCCTCGCTGGTGGCCGGACGCTGGGGCAGCACCCAGTAGCGCATCTCCGAGCTGGAGTCCCACACCCGGATCTCGACCGAGTCCGGGACCTCCGTGTCGAAGCTCTCCCGGAGCACGGTGCGGGGCTCGCGCACCATGCGGGAGCGGTAGGCGGCGTCCTTGTACCAGTTCGGGGGCAGGCCGAGGGTGGGCCACGGGTAGCACGAGCACAGCGTGCAGACGATCACGTTGTGCACCGTGTCGGTGTTCTCCACCACCACCATGTCCTCGCCCTGGAGGCCGCCGATGCCGAGTTCGGCGCAGGCCAACGTGGCGTCCTCCAGCAGCCGCGTCTTGAACTCGGGGTCGGTCCAGGCCTTGGCCACCACGGTGGCGCCGAGCTGGGGGCCGACCTCGTTCTCGTAGATCTCGGCGAAGCGGTCGACCGCTTCGGTGGTCATCAGGCCCTTGTCGATCAGGATGGACTCCAGCGCCTTCACCCGGGCGGCGATCTCCGCCGGTGAGCGGGGCAGGGTCTCGGACTGTGACATCACGCCTCCCTAGTTGTCGGCCGGCTCGATGTAGGGCTCCCACACATCGAAGTAGACCGTCGTGTTCGGCTCGGCAACATCGTCGCCCCACAGCTCGGCGCCGTCGAACTGCACCGTGTACACGTGCTGGGGGTCGTCGCCCCGGCCGTTGGCCACGCTGTCGGGATACACGAAGGTCCCGTGATGGAGCGCCACGGTGCCCGTCCGGCCCCGCACGTAGCGGGCCCGCCGCGTGTGGTCCTTGGGACTCTCGGTCCGGACCCGGACCCGGTCCCCGACCGCGAACTGCGGCGCGGCGTCGTGCTCCCGCCGCGGCGACACACCGCCCTTGACGGCGGCGTCGACGAAGGCGAGGAGGTCAGGGTTCTTGGTCTCGGGCAGCTGCTCGTTCGGGTTCTCGAGGAAGTGACGGGTCCGCTTGTCGAGCTCCTCGGGGTCGAGGGCCCCGGCCTTGATCCCGTAGTGCTCGGCGGTGTGCAGCCAGTGCTCGTAGTAGGGCGAGAGCAGGTAGTGCGCCGGATGCATCTGCTCGATGCCGAAGCGGAACATGTCGACGTTGAACCATCCGGCGGCGAACGGGAACGGGAACATGCAGAATCCCGCCTTCTCCCATTCCGCCCGCCAGACGGGCTCGTTCTCAACGACGACGACCGGGCCGAGGCCGTCGGTGCCGCCGAGGTCGTGAACTCCGTTCATGAGCGGCTCCCTAGGTTTGAGTGGAGGGCGGAACCGGGAAGCCCCCGGCCGCCTGTTCGAAGCGCTGCGCCACCCGCAGGCAGGTGGCGTCGTCGAAGTGGCGCCCGATGATCATGAGCCCGGCGGGCAGGCCGTTCACCAGCCCGGCCGGGACGGAGATCGCCGGATGCCCGGTCACGTCGAAGGGTGCGGTGTTGGTGATCATCTCGAGCGCCCGGGCGAAGTACTCCTCCCGGGGGGCGTCGGTGGAGACGATGGGCGTGGCCGTGATCGGCAGCGTCGGCATCACGAGCACGTCGTAGTCGTCCAGGGCGGCGTCGTAGCCGGCCCGCAGCTCGTAGGCCAGGTTGCGGGCCATGGCGTAGTGGCGGCCCTGGTAGTTGTCGAGGGCGTAGCGGCCGGCGAGGACGACGAGCTTGACCGTC
>JBOGFO010000601.1:0-4406 GCA_050743445.1 Acidimicrobiia bacterium | reverse complement strand
CCTCGGGCAGGCGGGCCCGCCGGCACTGGCGGCCCGCCTCCCGGGCCACCCGCCGCCAGCGCTCCACCTGGGTGGCGGCGCGGTCGGGAGCCGGCCGGGCCACCGAGCGCTCGGCCAGCACGGGGAGGATGCGGTCGACGCCCAGCTCCGTGAGCTTCTGGACGGCCAGCTCGGGCTTGTCCCCCTTGGTCAGGGCGAAGGCCACGGCCAGCCGGGGAACCAGCTCGGGCTCGTGCTCCTCCGGTCCGGTCGCCTCCAACCGGTCACCGGAGGCGAGCGCATATGTCCGCCACCGCCCGGTACCGTCCGCGGCCGTCACCACCTCCCCTGACCGCAGGCGCAGCACCCGGCTCAGATGGTGGGCGTCGTCCCCGCCCAGGTGGATCAGATCGGTCAGCTCGGCGACGAACACGTGGGCCGAGGCGGGGACCGCCGCCGCCCACCGCGAGGTCACTGGAAGGCGGAGCGGATACGGGAAAAGAAGCCCTCTTCCTTGGGTGCGACCTCCTCGCCCCGCAACTCGGCCAGCCGCCGCATGAGGGCGGCCTCCTCGACCGAGAGCTTCTCGGGAACGGCCACGTCGACCTGGACGAGCAGGTCTCCTCGACCGCGACCCCGGAGGGACGGCACACCACGGCCCCGCAACCGGAAGACCCGGCCGCTCTGGGTCCCGGCCGGGATGACGAGGTCCTCCTCGCCATCGAGGGTCTCGATCGGCAACACCGCCCCGAGCACCGCCTGGGTCATGGGAATGCCGAGCACCTGCACGAGATCGTCGCCGTGGCGCTGGAAGCGGGCGTGGCGCCGGACGGACACCGACACGTAGAGGTCGCCGGGCGCGCCTCCCCGGGACGCCGCCGGACCGCGGCCGGACAGGCGCAGGCGCTGACCGTCGGCGATGCCGGCCGGGATCTGGACCTCGAGCGTGGTGTCCTGGTTGACCCGGCCTTCACCCCGGCAGTCCTGGCAGGGCGAGAGGATCTCGCGGCCGCTCCCACCGCACGTACCGCAGGGCAGAGCGGTGACCATCTGCCCCAGGATCGTGCGCCGAACCTGGCGCACCTGCCCCTCCCCCGCACAGGCCCGGCAGGTCGACGGGTGGGTGCCCGGCTCGCAGCCCGACCCCGAACAGCGCTTGCACTCGAGCGGCATCCGCAGCTCGACGTCCCGGGTGATGCCGAAGACCGACTCCTCGAGATCGATCTCCACCCGCACCTCGGCGTCGGGGCCCCGGCCCGGGCCGGCCGGACCGCGCTGGCCTCCGCTAAAGCCGAAGAAGGCGTCGAAGAGATCCGAGACCCCGAAGTCGCCGAAACCCGGTCCGGGTCCGGCACCGCCGGCGGCCCCGTCGGCGCCGTAGAGGTCGTAGCGCCGGCGCTTCTCGGGGTCGCGCAGCGTCTCGTAGGCGACGGTGATCTCCTTGAAGCGGGCCTCCGCCTCGGGATCACCGCCGTTGGCGTCAGGGTGGTACTGGCGGGCCAGCCGGCGGTACGCCTTCTTGAGCTCGTCCTCGCCCACTTGCCGGCTCACGCCGAGCAGCTCGTAGAAATCGGTGGCCATGCCGCTCAGCCGGGCGGAGAGAGGTGGCGCCCGAGACGCCGGGAGACGGCCGCCACCGCGGCGATGGCCCGCGGATAGTCCATGCGCGTCGGCCCGAGCACGCCCACCGTGCCCGCCGCCTGGCCTTCGACCGTGTAGCGGGCCAGGACCACCGAGCACTCCCGGAGGTCCTCCAACTGGTTCTCGGCGCCGATGCGGACGGTGACTCCCTGGTCGATGAGGTCGCGCACCAGGGTCACGACGACGTACTGGTGCTCGAGCAGCTCGAGGAGGCGGGCCACGGTCTCACCGGCGGTGAAGGCGTCCAGATCGGCGGCGATGCGGCTGGCCCCGCCGACGAAGACCGACTCGGCCACCGGGGCGCTCCCCCGGACGGCCAGGGCCTCCCGGGCCTGGGCGGCCAGCGCGTCGGTGGCCGCATCGCCCGTGGCGACGAGAGGGGGGAGGTCGGAGAGGAGCGCGCCCCGCAGCTGCGTGTCGAGGACCGCGGAGGCCGACGCCAGGTGGGCGTCACCCACCCGCTCCCCGCCCAGCTCAAGGAACTGGCGCTCGATGCGTCCGTCGGAGAGGACGGCCAGCACCAGGGCCGAAACCTCGTGGAGGCTCACCACCTGGACGCTCCGGACGCGGGCGCTGTCGGCCTGGTGGCCCACCACCACCGCGGCGTGGGCCGTCATGCGGGACAGCAGCAGGCTGGTCTCGTGGAGCATGTCCTCCAGGGCGTGATGGGCGCTGGCGAAGAAGCTGGTGAGCGCCTGGCGGTCCGGGACCTGCAGCTCACCCTGGCGGGCCAGGTGGTCGACGAAGAAGCGGTACCCCTTGTCGGTCGGGATCCGGCCGGCGGAGGTATGGGGGTGCGTGACGTAGCCCTCCCGCTCGAGGACCGCCATCTCGTTGCGGACCGTGGCCGACGAAACCCCGAGGGCCGCCGCCCGGGCGACAGTGCTCGAACCCACGGGCTGGCCGGTCTCGACGAACTCCTCGATGACCGCCTTGAGGATGGCCGCTTTCCGTTCGTCCATGTCAGCTGACGAGTCTAATGGTGGCTTCGTTCGCCAACAGCCTCCCGGGGCGGGTGAGGACCAGGCGCCCGTCCCTCCAGATCGCCAGGCCGGCGCCCACCAGGCCGGCGTCGTCCCCGACGGCGGCGCCCGATCGGGTCCGCAGGGAAAGGGTCAGGGCCTCCTCGTCCCGGGTGGGGCCTTCGACGGTCTCGCACCCCGCCTCGGTCGACGTGCCCGCCGCCACCGCGGCGATGTAGCGCTCCGGGGTGCGCACGTTCCACCATCTCCGGGCGGTCCCGTCGCGGCCGACCGTGTGGCCATGGGCGGCGCAACCCACCCCCAGGTACTCGCCCTGCGACCAGTAGAGAAGGTTGTGGCGGCACTCGCGGCCCGGGCGGGCCCAGTTGGAGATCTCGTACCAGCCCAGGCCGGCGGCGCTCAGGACGTCGTCGGCGATCTCGTACTTGGCCGCCTGGTCGTCGTCGTCGGGAGCGGCGACATCGCCGACGGCCACCCGCCGGGCCAGGGGCGTGCCCGGTTCCACGGTGAGGGCGTAGGCGCTCACGTGAGGCGGGTCGAGGGCCAGGGCGCCTTCGAGCGTGGCCCGCCAGGCGTCAGGGCTCTCCCCCGCCCCGCCGTAGATGAGATCCAGGTTGTAGTTGTCGAAGCCGGCGGCCCTGGCCCGGGCCACGGCCCGGACGGCCAGGGCCGGGTCGTGCACCCGGCCGAGCGAGGCGAGCACGTGGGCCTGCAGGGACTGGACGCCGAACGACAGGCGGTTCACCCCGGACGCCCGCCAGGCATCGATCCGGGCGGCGTCGGTGCTCTCGGGATTGCACTCCACCGTGACCTCGGCGCCGGGGGCCCGGGGGATGGCGTCGAGGATGCGGGCCAGGAGCGGGCCGGGCAGGAGGGACGGTGTCCCGCCGCCGAAGAACACACTGGTGGCGGGAGGGAATCCGCCCTCGGAGTAGCGGCGCCCGATGTCGTCGACGCACGCCGTGGCGTACGCCTCCATTAGGTGGGCCCGGTCGGTCCAGGTGGCGAAGTCGCAGTAGTCGCACCGGGAGGCGCAGAACGGGATGTGGACGTAGACGCCGAACGGGTTCGGGCTCACCGCGCCATGGTGGCACGGGTCAGGCGGTGGGCTTCGTGTCCTGCGTCTCCTGACCCAGCTCGGTGAACCCCACCACCACCGGCGACTGGGTGGTCTCCTTCACGCCTCCGGCCACCTCTTCGGTGATGGCGTAGCCGAGCACGTCTCCCACCATCTGGAAGGGAGCCACATCCGGGTCCTGGCCCAGCGTGCCGAGGGAGATCCGCGCGTCGTCGCGGAGAGCCCACAGCTGGTACGTCCGATCGGCGGGCAGCGCCGGGAGCGCGTCGGCCACGGCGAAGCCCGTCCCGTCGGGAAGGCGGACGAGATGGACGCCGGTCTTACCGTCGAAGGACGCCAGGCGCACCTGCTCGGCATCGCCATCGGCCAGGGCGGCGGTGGTCGCCCGCCGGAGGCCGTCCTGGGCCGCCATGTCCTGCAGCTCAGCCGCCAACTGGTCGAGGCGCTCGTCCTGCACGCCGATGCGCCAGCCGAGGATGGCGGTGAGGGCGGCGGCCACCGCTCCCATGGCGGCGGCGGCGCGCAGGCTGATCGACCGCCGGGCCTCCTGCTTGCGGGCCCGGGCGTCGTCGAGGGAGGCCATGGGCAGGGCGATCTCGGGCGGGACCTCCTCGAGGTTGGCCGTGATGCGGGCCCACACGCCCTCGGGAGCGCGATCGCCGCCGTTGGCCAGGAGCGCGGCCGTCTCCCGGTGGGTGGCCACCTCGGCCCGGCACCGGGGGCAG
>JBOGFO010000600.1:0-22321 GCA_050743445.1 Acidimicrobiia bacterium | reverse complement strand
GTGGAGACCACCCCCGACGGGGCCCGCCAGGCCGTCGACGTCCCCGACGGCGAACCCCGCCCGGCGCCACACATGACCGGCACCGGCGACGTGGTCCGCCTCACCCTCCCGCCGGGCGACAACCCCTGGGCTCCGGGCGCCTGGTGCGGCTACGTCCGGGTTCCGCTCGCCGGGAACACCGGCGACGCCGTCGCCGCCCTGGTCGAGGACCTGCCCCTCTGCCTGGTGGAGGGCCTGGCCCTCACCGCCCTCAACGCCTACATCCACGACGTGCCCGCCGAGGACCTCACCTTCGCCCTGATCCCGACGCTGCCGCCGGGGGTCTCGCTCCTGGCCGGCCCCCTGCACGTGCTGCCCCTCGACCCGCTCCACGAGCCCGTCCTGGCCGGGGTGAGCGGCACCGACGGCATGGTGCGCTTCGCCAACATCCCGCCCGCCTTCTACGTGATGCGCCAGTTCTCCGATTACGGCGCGCCCGTGGTCGAGGTGTTCGACGGCGCCGGCGTCACCCGGGCCCGGGACCTGGGCGAGGCCGCCACCTACCTGGGCTTCGACGCCCTCGTCCTGCCCAACCCGTGCGCCGAGAAGGTCGCCGACCACATGGAGACGGGCACCGACTGCCACCGGGCGTTCGTCGAAGGGCGCTTCGGGCCGGCCGAGTACGACCCGAGCACCGCCCGCTACCTGGTCGACACGCCGGCCGGGCGCATCGGCGTGGTCTTCGACTTCACCAAGAAGGTGGCCGGGGTCGGCGTGTCCAGCCGCTACGTGGACCTCCTGGCCCATGACGCCCTGACCCACGGCTCGGCCGTCTCCCTCGACGCGCTGGCCGGCCCGCTGCCCGAGCGCCTCGGCACCCGGGGGCCCGGAGGCCCCCTAGTGAATCTGGCCGACGCCTGGACGTTCTCCGCCGCCGGCGCCCTCGGCGACCCCGAGGGGACGCTGGCCACCTACAAGGGGCTCGACCTCGAGCACGACCCGGCGTCGGTGGCCGGCACCAGCACCTACCCCTTCGCCCTGGCCACCCCGAACTACCAGGGCACCATGTCGCTCAACTTCCGCTACGACATCGACGACGCCCTCCTCGGCGTGATCGTCCAGGTGGCGGGCAAGGCTCCCCACATCACCGTCATCACCCCCCAGGGCAAGATCGAGGTGCCCCACGTCGATCCCGGCAAGCCCCTGGCCGTCAGCCTCCGGGAGGCGGCCAAGGAGGAGCCCCCCGGTCCGCCGGCCCAGCTCGACCCGAAGCGGCTGTTCGGGGCGGCCACCGGCCAGGTCGGACTGCGCCACAACCTCCAGCCCGGCGGCGCCTCCGAGGGCACCCTGACCTTCGTGTACGTGCCCCTCGAGCCCGCCCGGCCGGCCAGCATCCACATCGCCGACCTGTCCTTCGAGGTCACCACCTGGCAGCGGATCGACTGGCCCCGGGCCCACCTCCCCCGCGACGGGCGCATGGCCATGGGCCACAACTTCTTCTTCAACTCCGGCTACCGCCCCACCCAGATGGACCACCCCGCCTGCCGGCGGCTGACCGACGCGGAGCTGTCCGCCGAGGTGTGCGAGAACTGGCAGGTCTTCGTCCACTCCCCCCTCGACGACGCCGAGACCTTCGAGCTCGTCGACACCGCCTCGGGCCGGGGCTTCATCGCCGAGGTCGGCACCGCCGGCGGCGGCCTGTTCAACCCCCACCGGGGCGTGCACGGCGACCGGGAGGCGTTCGCCGTGGCCGGCGTCGGGCTACCCCTGGGCCGGGGCGTGATCACCAACGGCCGCTTCTGGGAGCAGCTGGTCGTCCCCGCCGCCGCCCTGGCCGCCCACCCCGGGGACGTGGAGGTGCGCATCGAGGACAACATGGTCGGCGGGCAGTCGGCCCTTCTCGACCACGCCGACGGGCCGGTGCCGCTGGCGCCCTACGTGCCCTTCACCGCCTGGCACCGCCACATCGAGGCCGGCCTCCTCGACGACCTGGGGGTGGCTCCCTCCAGACGCTGACGAGGCGCATCGGGTCGGGGCTCATCCAGGCCGTTCATCCAGGCTGGGCCCCGGCCCCGAACTGCCTGACGTGAGCTTCGATCTCGACCGCTACAAGCAGCTGTGCACCCGGCTCGATCTGGCCGACCTCGACCTGGAGGGCGCCTTCCGGGCCGAGCCGCTGCCCCCGGAGCTGCTCCGGTGCCTCCGCTACATGCACGACGTCGAGCACCACACCACGTGCTACCTGCGGAACCTGCTCAACACCCGGGCCCACAACGACCCCGACGTCACCGCCTTCCTCACGCTGTGGAACTACGAGGAGCACTGGCACGGCGAGGCGCTGGCCGAGGTCCTGCGGGCCCACGGCGAGCCGGCCGGCACCCCCCGGGTGGCGGCCATGCGCCACCGCCTCGGCGCCCGGATCACGGCCAGCCCCGTGCTGTGGATGGCTTTCTCGACGGTGAGCCGCCACTTCCTGGCCGTCCACATGACCTTCGGCGTCATCAACGAGTGGACCACCCAGGCCGCCTACTCCCGGCTCATCGCCCTGGCCGGCCATGACACCCTGACCGAGCTGCTGCGCCGGATCATGCGCCAGGAGGGCCGCCACATCGACTACTACCTGACCCAGGCCCGGCACCTGCTCGCCCAGGCCCCGGCGGCCCGGAAGGCCACCCGGCGGGTGCTTCGCACGGCCTGGAGCCCGGTGGGCGAGAAGGTGATGCCCCGGCCCGAGACCGGCCACGTCATCAGCACGCTCTTCGGCGGCGAAGGTGGCAGGGCCGTGGCCGAGCGCATCGACCGGCGCATCGACAAGCTGCCCGGCCTGGCCGGCCTCGACCTGATGGACCGGTCGCTGCGCCGCTACGCCTGCGCCTGACCGGACCGGTCCCGGAGGACGGCCAGGGCCTGGTCGGCGTGCTTGTTCATGTTCGTCTCGCTGCTGATCTCGGCCAGCAGGCAGCCGTCGGCGTCGATGACGAAGGTGGCCCGGCGGTTGAACAGCGGGCCCGGCCGCTTCACCCCGAACCGCTTGGCGATGGTGCGGTCGGGGTCGGACAGGAGCGGGAAGTCGAAACCGTTGCGCTCGGAGAAGCGCTGCTGGCGCTCGACTGGATCGGCGCTGATCCCGATCCGGCGGGCCCCGGCGGCGGCGAACTCGCCGGCCAGGTCCCGGAAATGGCAGCTCTCGGCCGTGCACCCCGGAGTCAGGGCCCGGGGGTAGAAGAAGACCACCACCGGCCCCTTGGCCAGCTCGTCGGTGAGCCGGACGGTCCCGCCGTCGTGGGCGGGCAGTTCGAAGTCGGCAACACGCTCCCCCGGTCGCACAAGCGGGCATGGTAGCCATGAACCCGTGGAAGGAACCGGGCGCCGACGGCGTCCAACCCTCCGTGGACAACGACAGGGACAGGACATGAGTGCGTCGGCGGCGCTGACCGGCGACGCGGCCGACACTGTGCTGGACAAGGCCCGCCACGGCGACTCCGCCGCCTTCGAGCAGCTGGTGCGCCATTACGACCCCATGCTGCGGTCGCTGGCCTACCGGCTGATGGGCGGCGACCGCACGGCCATGGACGACGTCCTCCAGGACGCCTACGTCAAGGCCTTCCGGGCCCTGCCCGACTTCCGGGCCGACGCCGCCCTCGGCACCTGGCTGTACCGGATCACCTACCGGACCTGCCTCGATGCCCTCCGGGCCGAGGGCCGGCGCCGCACCACCTCCATGGACGAGACCGGCCACCTCGCCGACCCGGCCGCCGATCCGGCCCGGGTGGTCAGCCAGCGGGCCGACCTGACCCGGGCCCTCGACTCGCTCCCCCCCCGACCAGCGGGCCGCCGTCCTCCTGGTTGACGCCGAAGGCCTGGACTACACCGCCGCCGCCGAGATCCTCGGCGTGGCCCCCGGCACCATCGCCTCGCGCCTGTCCCGGGCCCGGGCGGCACTCCGACGAGCTCTGGACGAGGGAGACCTCCGATGAACGACAACGAACGCGACGAGAGGCTCGGCGCCGCCCTGCGCCAGCTCGACGTCCCCGACCACGCTCCCGGGTTCTGGGACGACCTGGCCGGCCGGCTGTCCGACGACGCCCCCGGCCCCGTCGTCCGCCTCGACCAGGAGAGGACCCGCCGCCGGCGTTTCGTCCCGCTGGCGGCCGCCGCCGCGGTGGTCGCCGCCCTCCTCGGGGCCGGCGTGGTGATCGGTGACAAAAACAACGCCGACCCCGGCCGCCGGGTGGTGGCCGACCGTCCGCCCGCCGTCGCCGCCGCCCCGGCCATGGTCACGATCGCCTTCGCCGACAAGGGCGTCCCCGAGTCCGGCGCCGCCGGCAACTCCGTCCTGACCGTGGCCCAGGACGGCAGCTACCGCTGGACCAGCGCCGACGGCATCGTCGACATCGCCTACGACGCCGAGGCGGGGCGGGTCGTGCAGTCGGCGGACCCCGAGGACCGCAAGGTCGCCTACATCTTCACCGATCTCGCCCCCGGCGGCCCCGACGCCCCCGTCCCCGTCACCGAGCCCCTCGGCCCGCTGGGCGACTTCGTGGTCAGCCTGGCCCGCGCCGGCAACAAGCAGGTCACCGAGGCCACCCACGCCGGCACCGGACGGGAGGTCTGGCGCTACGACGGCCCGGTGGCCGCGGACCGCCTCAGCGGAGGCATGAGCCCGGACCACGTGCTCGCCGAGGTCGACCGGGAGACCGGCGTCGTGCTGACCATGCACTCGACGATCAGCGGCCGGGCCTTCCAGAACCTGGACGCCACCAAGATCGAGACGCACGAGACCGTCGACCGCTCCCGGTTCACGTTCCCCGCCGACCCGAACGGGACGTCCACCTTCTCCCGCGGCTTCAAGCCGATGTCGCCGGAGGAAGCCGCCGACGCCGTTCCCTACCCGATCCTGGTCCCCGAGGATGTGCCCGACGGCTTCGTGCTCGATGCCGTGGCTGTCAACCAGAAGGTCCCCATGGGCACCGGCGCCGAGGGAATGAACCCGCCGGTGGCCAATGTGGTGTCCATGCGCTGGAGCAAGGGCTACCTGTCCTTCTCGGTGACCCTGCGCCCGGTCGACGGCCAGGTGTGGGACGACCCCTTCGGCCGGGAGGGCCGGGTGTTCCGGAAGATCCCGCTCAAGGTGGCACTGGAGGGCCGGCCGCCCCTGGAGGGTGACCTGGTGGTCGACGGCGGCACCCATCCCCACTTCTGGGGCATCACACGCGACATCGTGGTCACCGCCGACGGCGACCTCACGGCCCAGGAGTTCCTCCGCCTGGCCGAGTCCCTCCGGGGCTGATCAGGAGAAGAGGCCGGGGAAGACGGCGGTACAGACGGCGTAGGCCAGCTGATCGTCGCCCCAGGGACGGCGGGAGTACCACATCCGCAGCGACCCGTCCCGCAGGCGCACGATGCACGGCGACGCCACCGACGATGCGTCGATGGCGTCGACGGGCGACAGCACGATGCCGCGCCGGGTCCACTCCACCCCGTCGGACGAGGTGGCCAGGGCGATGCTCCCCGCCTCCTCGTTCTCGCTGGCGTAGAACATGTACCGGCGCCGGGAGATCTCCAGCACGCACGGGTGGGTCACGGCCAGCTCGCCGGGCTCGGGCTCGAGCACCGGCCCGATCCGGTCCCAGGAGTCGCCGGAGCGGGAGACGGCGCCGAGGATGCTGGCCCGCCGCCCGGTGTCGAGATTGACGCCACCACGCTCGTCGGGGGCCGTGTAGTACAGCCACCACTCCTCGTCCCGGACCACCAGGCACGGCGAACCCCCGGCCAGGACCTCGCCCTCCTCCTGATCCTTGACGGTGCCCCGGGTCACCCACTGGTGCCCGTCGACGGAGGTGGCCAGGTGGAGCCGGCTCGTCCGGCCGTCGAAACCGCAGTAGGCCATCAGGTAGCCGTCGGGAACCTCGACCACGCACGGGGACCCGACCCCGTAGCGGTCGCTGTCACCGGCGAGGCCGGGTTCGATGGCGACGCCGAACCGTTGCCACGGCACTCCGGGTCGCCGCCCGGCCTCGAGAATCCGCCCCGTCGTGCGGTCATGGCCCGAGTACCACAGGCGCAGGGTGCCGTCCGCTCCCTCCAGCGCCCACGGCTCCCAGGCCCGAACGCTGTCGGCGGCACCGGCCGAGGCCGGCGGGAGGACGTCACCCTCCTGCTTCCACTCCACGCCCGCGCCGTCTATGACGGAGGCCCAACTGGGCCGGGGACCATCGGCACCGGCGGCTCGAGGGACGCGGATTCGTCGGCCAGCGACACGTCGCGGACGGCGGAGGCTTCGGGGAAAAACCCCAGGAGGACGTTTGTCAGGGCATAGGAGCTGACGGGCTTGTCCAGGTAGACATCCGCTCCCTGGGCCAGAGCCTGCTCCTTGGTGCGGGGATCACGGTGGAAGGAACACACCACGATCCGCACCGCCGACGACCGGTGCCGCACCGCGAGAACCGTCTCCAGGCCTTCGCTGACGGGCTGGATCTCGACGAACACCACGTCGGGGTCCTGCGCTCCGAAGAGCTCGAGGGCCTCGGCCGCGCCGGCGGCCTCGGCGATGTCCGCCGCGGCCAGGCCGGTGCTCTCGACCAGGTTGCGGAACAGGTGGCGGCGCTCGGTCCGCTCGTCGATCACGAGCACGCGCAGCCCGTCGTTTCCGCCCATGTTCCCGGCCTCCTCGATCACATCTTCCGGAGGCGAAGGTAGTGCGCGATGTCGGGGATCGAGCGGATGAGCACGGCGGCGCCGACGAGGACACCCGCAGCGGCCACAACGGTGGCCATGATGCCGACGGTCTCCATAGCTGCTCCTTGCCTTGGGGGATGGGTTCGTTCGGGGACGAGAACGGCAGAGCTTTGCCGGCCCCAATAGTAGCAAGAAATTTCTAGAAAACGTCTTCGCCGGCTGCCACCACGGCGCAGCCGAGGGCGGCGGCGACGAGGATGTGCCAGGCGGCGTGGGGCTGCCACAGGCTCCCCGGGTGGCACAGCATCCCGCCCGTCCGGCCCACGACGTAGGCCGCCACGCCGGCGGTCCCGCACGCTCCCGCCGCCGCCCACCATCTCCCGCCCCGGGCTGCTTCCCGGCCCCGACCGAGCCTCCGGGCGAGCCACCAGACGCCGTGGCCGGCCATGACCACGGCGAGGCCGACGATGGTCCCGTCGTGCACCGGCCCCGCCCAGGCGGGCTGGGGACCGTGATAGGCGACGCTGGCCAGGCCGACCCCGCTGAGGGCGGCGCCGGCGCTGCCCAGGGACACCCGGTGGGCCCCCGGCGCCGCCGAGCGGACGAGCAACAAACCGCCCACGGCCACGAAGGCCAGGCTGGAGGTGGCGTTGGCCGGCTGGTCCAGCCAGCCGGAGCCGATCCGCTCGCAGTCCGCCCCGCCGAGGGCGACCAGTACCGGGAGGGCGGTCACGGCGTCCCGGTCAGCCGAGCCGCTCGGCCACCAGCTTCTGGACCACCTGGGGGTTGGCCCGGCCCTGCGAGGCCCGGACCACCTGCCCGACGAAGAACCCCGCCAGCGCCGTCTTGCCGCCCCGGTACTGCTCGACCTTGTCGGGGTTGGCGGCCAGGACCTCGTCGACCAGGCCGGCGATGGCGGCCTCGTCGCTCAGCTGGGCCAGCCCCCGCTCGGCGATGATCGTGTCGGCGTCGCCGCCGCGCTCGATCAGCTCGGCGAAGACCTCCTTGGCCGCCGGACCGGTGATGGTTCCGGACTCGGCCGCCCGGATCAGGCCGGCCAGCCCGGGCCCGGTGAGGGCCGTGCCGGTCAGGGGGCGCTCGTCGAGCTCGCGGGGCAGTTCGTTGATGATCCAGCGGGCCACCGCCGGCCCCGGGGCCCCGGCCCCGGTGGCCGACTCGAACAGGTCGCTGGTGGGACGGTCGCCGGTGAGCAGGTCGGCGTCGGCCTCGGAGATCCCCTGCGCACCCGGCCAGGTAGCGAACCGCTCGGCCAGCACGGGATCCCGCTGGCGGGCTTCGGCCCGGTACTCGCGGCGGGAGCGCTTGGCCGGTCGGGTGGTGGCCTTGGCCGACTTCGGCCGGGTCTCCTCTTCGGTGCCGGGAGCCCCCGACGACTCCGCCTCGGCCCGGCCGGCCCACGAATCCCGGAGGGTGATGATGCGGTTGAGCACCGGTGCGCCGGGACGGGAGTCGACCGGGTCGACCATGAAGTAGCCGAGGCGCTCCAGCTGCCAGCGGCTCCCCGGCTCGGCCGCGGCCAGGCTGGGCTCGAGGCGGGCGCCGCCCACCACCTGGAGGGAATCCGGGTTCAGGTTGGCGATGAAGTCGCCTTCGGCGTCCTCGGGCCGGGAGACCTTGAACAGCCGGTCGTAGAGCCGCACCTCGGCCGGGACGGCGTGGGCCTCGGACACCCAGTGGATCACGCCCGACACCTTCAGGCCCGGGGGGTTCTGGCCCACCGAGTCGGGGATGTGGCTGGCGCGCAGCCCAACCACCTCGCCGCCCTCTTCGAGCACCTCGTCGCAGGTGATGCAGTACCCGTGCCGGAGCCGCACCGTCCGGCCCGGCGCCAGCCGCTGGAAGCCGGCCGGGGGGTCGACGGCGAAGTCGTCCCGCTCGATGAGGATCTCGCCCCCGAAGGGGACGGTGCGCTCCCCCGGCTTGCCCACGTCGGGCGGGAAGTAGGGGGCGGTCAGGTGCTCGACCTCCCCCTCGGGCCACGACGTGATCGTTACCGGGAGGGGCCGCAGCACGCCGAGGACGCGGGGCGCGACCCGGTTCAGGTCGTCGCGGACGGCGAACTCCAGCTTGCCGACGTCGACCGTCGAGTTGACCTTGGCCACGCCGATCATGTCGGCGAAGGCCCGGATGGCCTCGGGGCGGTAGCCCCTCCGGCGCATCCCGGCGATGGTGGGCATGCGGGGGTCGTCCCACCCGCTGACGTGGCCGCCCTCCACCAGGGTGAGCAGCTTGCGCTTGCTCATCACCGTGTAGTCCAGGTTCAGCCGGGCGAACTCGTACTGCTGGGGCGGGACGAGCCCCCGGCGCTCCGAGGCCGAGGTGTTGGCCACCACCCAGTCGTAGAGCTCGCGGTTGTTCTCGAACTCGAGCGTGCAGATCGAGTGGGTGACGCCCTCGATCGCGTCGCCCAGGGGATGGGCCCAGTCGTACATCGGGTAGATGCACCAGGCGTCGCCCGCCCGGTAGTGGTGGGCGTGGCGGATCCGGTAGAGGATCGGGTCCCGCATCTTCATGTTGGAGGCGGCCAGGTCGATCCGGGCCCGCAGCACACAGGTGCCGTCGGGCAGGTCGCCGGAGCGCATCTGGCGGAACAGCGCGAGGTTCTCCTCCACGTCCCGGTCCCGGTAGGGCGACGGGCGGCCCGGCTCGCTCAGTTTCCCCCGCAGCTCCTTGATCTCCTCGTCGCTCGAGTGGTCGACGTAGGCCTTGCCGGCGCGGACGAGGTCCTCGGCCAGCTGGTACATCTCCTCGAAGTAGTCGGAGGCGTAGACCTCCTCACACCTCGGGGGCACCCCGGACCCCGGGCCGCCGTAGGAGAACCCGAGCCAGGCCACGTCTCCCTTGATGGCCTCGACGTACTCCACGTCCTCCTTCTCGGGGTCGGTGTCGTCGAAACGGAGGTTGCAGCGCCCGGCGTACTGCTCGGCGATGCCGAAGTTGAGGCAGATCGACTTGGCGTGGCCGATGTGGAGGTAGCCGTTGGGCTCGGGCGGGAACCGCGTGATGACCCGGCCGCCGTACTTGCCGGTACGGAGGTCCGCGTCGATCACGTCGCGGATGAAGTCGGAGCGGGCCGGCTCCGGACGGGGGTCGCTCATCAGGCCCGTCACTGTACCGACCACCCCCCGGCGGTTCGGATGCTCCGTCGTGGTCGGCGGGGAATGCGCGGCCTTCCTCAACGCGCTGAACCGGCCGGGAATCCCGGCCGGTTCAGCAGAATCACATCCTCGAAGAATCGGAGGAGATGAATATGGGTTATGAGCGCAGCGGCTTACCGACGGGGTAGCCCGGACCTCCGAGCGACTGGTCGGCACAGCTGAGCCAGATGTAGGCCCCGATCGCAGCGAAGCTGAGCACGACGTAGCCACCGAGCTTGGTGAGGCTGGCCGAACCGCTGTTATTGGCAAACAGCAGAATGATCAGAGCCAGGTCAACCAGCGCGATGTCCAGCGTGTACAGCGACGGTAGACGGACCGAAGAAAGCGTGAGCAGGCCAATTCCGACCGCCCAGGCGATCAGGAACGCGACCACGGTCTGCTTGATCGCTTCGGGTGCGATCGCAAACCAACCGTGGGTCAGGCCTAGCACGAGCATCGTGTAGCTGACCCAGAAAGTGCAGAAGATCCCGAACGCGCCTGCCACGTACGTCTGACCGAGGTAGGCCGCCCAAATCGTCGAGATCAACAGGGCCAGTGCGGTGCAGCCAAAAATGATGGACAGCGGCGCACCCAGCGTCCCCGCCGGCACATATCCGATGAGCTGCAATCCAAGACACGTCGATCCGACCACAAACGCCAGCCAACCGAAGACCTGGGGATCCCCCGTCGCACGAGCGGCGACAGGAACTTCCCGGATCACTTCGACAGCTGATGTCGAGGTCACTCCGGATTCCACAGACACTGTGTCCTCCCTCCTTGCACACTCCGCTCTCGGCGGAAACACCCTCCCCCTGGAGCGTCAGCCCCAGACAACAACATCGCCGTCCCGGAGGAAAGGATGAAATGGCGTCTTTTTTCGCGATAAGCACTAGTCCGCCTTTTCACATTCTCCCAGCGTTCAGACACTCTGTGGGTGACCAACGTCCTACTCTCCGAGACCGGTGAGACGGATCACGGTCAACGAGCGCCGGGCCCGGCTGGCCGTCCGGCACCATCTGGCCCCCACGGCCAAGGGTGCGGGGGTCACCGAGGTGGCCCGGAACCTGGTCGGCCTCCACGCCACCGACCCCGCCTCGGTATACCTGTCCGCCTACGCCCGCTTGGAGAACGGGGACGTGGCCACCGTGGAACACGCCCTCGCCGCGGTCCGTCGACGACCTCGGAGATCACGGCCGAGTGGCCCGACCTCGCCCGGCAGGTGCCCTTCGGCGAAGGCAAGAAGTGGGCCGGGCGGATCGGGGTGGCTCGGAGACGACATCGCCGAGCTGGACACGGCCGCCGTCCAGGTCGAGCTGGCCCGGGCCTGGCTCCGGTCGTTCGGACCGGCCACGGCGGCGGACCTGAAGTGGTGGACGGGCTGGACGGTTGCCTGGGGCCGCTCGAGCGTCGCCTCTCGAGCTGAACCGGAGAACGACCCTTGACCCTCGTCATCTACGTCGAAACCGGAGTCGGGGGCCACACCGACGACGCCACCCAGGCGTGGTCCTTTGCCCTCGAGCACTGGGGCCGGTGCGGCCAGGGCCACGACGAGCCGTCGGCGCTCCTGGCGCTGGCCGGCAGCCTCGGCCTGGCCCCCGCCGACTTCGAGGTGGTGGAGCGGATCCAAGGCGACGAGGGGGCGTTCGCCCGTGACCACCAACCGGCGAGTGCCGGCGAGCGGGCCGCCACGCGGACGATCCTGGAACAGGCCCGCGCCGCGACGATCGACCTCCTCACCCAAGCCACCCCGGCCCAGTTGGACTGGGACGACCCGCAGCGGGTCCTGCCGTCGTGGGCGTGCTGGCGGACCCTGCGCCAGATGGGCTGGCATCTGACCCGCACGGAGAGCCGCTACTACCTCGCCGCCCTGGGAGTGCAGGCCCCGCCCGTCGCCGGTGACCTGATCGAGGAGCTGCACCGGTCCCACGAGCACGTGCTCACCACGCTGGAGGAGCTGCCACCAGCGCTGGCCACCGAGGTGAAGGGGCAGCGCTGGACCACGACCAAGGTGCTGAGGCGCCTGGCCTGGCATGAACGGGCCGAGCTCGAGGTGATGAGGGAATTGCTAGCGAATGCCCCGCCCCGCTAGTCCTTCGCGTCCCCGGCGGCAAACTGCTCGACGCCGGCGATCTCAGGTTCCAGATCGGAGCGCTCGCTCTTCTGGAGCGGCCGGAAGAGGTTCAGGGTCACCCGGGGCTGGCCGCGGCTGCGGGTCAGCTTCCAGGTGCCCGCCGCCCGACCTCCGGCGAGGACGACCGGACTGATCCAGCCTGCCTTTCGGAAGATGTCCCCGACGTGATCGGGCCCGGCCAGCGCCCCGGGATCCGGGGCGCCCAGGGTGAAAGCGTCGAAGGCGGGCAGCAGGTACAGGGCCGGAGGCCCCGGCGTGGCCGGCAGGGGATGATCGGCGGGGTACCAACACGTGTGGCCCGCCACCCCGACGGGCCGGAGGCCGGCCTCGAGGGCCGACCAGGCGCCGGCCACCTCGCCGGCCGACAGCCCGCTCCAGCGGGCGAAGCGGCTCCGGGTCGAGGGCCCGTTGGCGATCAGGAACCGGCGGAGGACCCAGGCCCGGGCGTCCACCTCCTGCCACTCCTTGGCCGGTCCGAGCCAGTCGTCGACCCGGGTGAATGTGACCTCGCGCCCGGCGGGTGCACCAAAGCAGATGAGGCCCGACGCCGCCGCCGGCTTCAGGCCGATGCCCCAGGGGTGGCCGACGACCTCTCCCGCCGCCGGACCCAGGACGGCGGCGACCCGTTCCGCCAGGACTGCCCGCGTCAGGGGTCCCCCGGCCAGGGTCTCCAAGACCACGTCGTTGACGCGCCCGACCTCGGCCGCGGGCAGCCCCCGGCGTTCCCACAGCCGGGTCTCCCGCTTCGTGACGCTGGCACCCACGGCCGCGGCGTAGAGAGCGAGCTCCTCCGACGCGACGACGTGCAACGTCCCCCGCTGCAACCAGGTTCGGACGACCCCTCGTCGCTCGAGGAGCTCGGCGCGGACCTCAGCGGGCCCGGTACCGGGCCTGCGGACCCGAACGCTGAGCCCGGGCGACGAGTCCAGCTGCGCCTGCAGGCCGCACACCGCCGAAGCCACCTCGACCACGCCGCCGGGGCGGCGCCGGGCGGCCAAGCCGTGGCCCACCAGCCGGACCCAACGGGCCTGGTCAGCCGAGAGCGTGACGTCGGCCGTCGCCATCGCCCCCACGTTCCCATAGCTGAGCTCCCGTCACCACCAGGCCGGCAAGGCCGGGTAGTTCGTCGAGGCGCGCCGGTTCAAGGGTGACCTCCTCGAGGTGCAGGTCGAGGGCCAGCGGCACCCGTACCGGAGACCAACGTCGGCCCCGGAAACACCACCCGTCGGAGGCGGCGAAGACCATGGAGCCGCCGTCGGGGGCGTCGGCCATGGGAAGAAGACCGGGGACCACCAGGGCATCGTCCAGCGTCGCCGCGACCCGGCTGCCTTCCAGCCGCAGAGCCCGGAAACCGGCCGAAAGCTGGTGACCCGCGAGGGAGGTCAGACCGGTGACCAGCGGGACTCCGTCGGTGCCCAGGGCGCCGACGACCCGGCGACACTGCGTCGGGTCACCGAGGTCGTCGCACGGCCGCCAAGGGCCCGCATCCGGGGCGCCGGGATCATCGACCAGCCGTCCAGCGGGCTCACCGGCCGGGTGCCGCGACCACCATCCCAGGAGCGTCCGGACGGCATCTCCCACCACCATCAGCGGACCGGCCGGGAAGGGATCATCCTCGGACACCGTGGCCATGGAGGCCGCCTCCAACCCCGGGGCCAGGTCGGCGCCGCCCAGGCCGATCAGCCGGGCCAGCGGCGCCGGCACCGGACGCAGGGCATGGTCGAGCCTGATCTCGACCGAGGCGGTCTGATAGCGGATGTCACCTTCCGCCCGGAGGATGCAGACCTCCTCACCGATCACCGAGAGCTCGCCCACGAGCCCGCCGACGTCCCGGGTGGCGCCCACCTGGTGGGCGAACCGGGCCGGGTCGGACGCGGCCGCCAACAGCTCGTGGTGGGGGTGGCGATGGAGGCCGGATCGGGCGCCGGTCCCCGGTGGGAGCCAGGGCACGAACGGCAGCGGGGTCGAGCGGGCGGCGGCCAGGGCCGATCCCGGCTCAGGCCCGAAACCAGCCCTGAACCCGTCCGCGACGGAAACCAGGGCGGCGCAGTGGCGGCCACCCGTGATCGGCCGTTCCCGAGCCGTCCCGGGGGCGAACACGGCGGAACGGACCGTGCGCCGGACGTCGAAAGCCACCGTCAACGGCGGCGGAGTCACCGGCGCCGTCCGCGGAGCGGCGCGACCGGAACCGACACCAGAAGAAGGCTGGCGCCGCCCGACGCCACCGGGAACGGAAACTGCCCAAGCTTCCCGCAGCCACCCTCGCCGCCGCCGAACAGAGTCCAGTCGCCGCCGACCCCCTGAATGGAGGCGAGGAGACGCGCCGCGTCGCCGTAGAGCAGGACCGGCCCGCCGCGGGGCCCTGGTTTCCCGGCCCGGATGCGGGCGCTGCCCCGGGAGCAGGCCCAGAACCCCGGCCCGCTGCCGTCACCGCCCCGGGCTCCGTACAGGAAGAGGCCGTCTTCGACCTGGGCCATCAACTCCTCGGCGCCGGCGCGGCCGGGAGCGAAGAAGGTGGTGGACATACGGGGGATCGGCGGGTGGCGCCAGCTCACCGCCCGGGCATGCCCCGAAGACGGCTCGGCCGTGCGTTCCGCCGAGCTGATCGAGTGGAGCCGGCCCCCGACCACACCGTCGAGCACGAGGTCGACGGGGACCGAAACGGACGCCTCGTGGTCCCACACGCTGCCGTAGGGGCAGTAGATGGTCGGGTCGTCCCGGATGGTCACGTCGGCGTTTGCCACGGGTCGGCCCGGCTCCGCCCACGCCGGGCTCTCTCCGCCGGTGTCACCCTCCAGGGCGTGTCCCACCATTTCATGGGCCAGCAGGCCCGCGAACTCGGGATCAACGACCACGGCGGTTCGGCCCGCCGCGGTCGGGTCGAGGCGGGCGGTGGCCTCGCCCGCGAGCGGGGCCACCAGGGCGGCTACGACGGCTGCCGGGTCATCGCTCGGTTCCAGCAGTCGGCCGGTGGCGGCGGTACGACCTCCAGCGGCGACTTCGACGTCGAGGCTCAGCCATGTCCCGACGGAAACGATGTGGGCGCCGGCGCTGTTGGCGACGGCCACGGTGTCGTCCCGGGCGCGCACGGTCACCGTCGTCCGGGCCGATCCCCCGACCTCGGTGACGGCGCCCGCGGCGGCAGCCACGACGGACACCACGTCCGGAGGATCGGCCCATCCTTCCCGGACCAACCCTCGGCTGGCCGGGAGCCGGGGCGGACCGGACGTCCGGCCCACACGGCAAAGCGGTGCCCCGGGGACCTCGGCCCATCGCCCGGCCGGGTCGGGCAAGGCCACGTGCCGCTCCTCCCGGCGACGCCCGCTCCACACCCGGGTGGCCACGCCGGCGTCCCGGGAGATGGCGCTGCCGACGGTGCGCCCGGGGCGGGAGTCGGGTCCGAAGCGCATCGTCACCACCCGGTCCAAGCTTTCGTGCCAGCGGACGTCAGCGGTGGGTCCCAGGGCGGCCACGAGTTCGGGGAGCCAGGCCGCGTCGGTGTCCCCGAAGCCGGCCGTCATGCTCAGCTGCCCGTGCTCTGGTAGACGCGGATGCCGCGCCGCCAGATGGTCGCCCCCACGCCGACGGTGACCGCCGCCGCCACCGGCGGGATGGCTCCGGCCAAGGGAAGGAACCCTTCCGGGTCCTTGGCCAGCAACGCCGCCACGGGATAGAAGTTGATGGCGGCGAAGGGCAGGAGAAAGGTCACCAGCCCGAGGAACCACCGGCCGAAGACATGGGCCGGGTAATGCTGCACGACCTCCTGGATCTCCCCGGTGCCGTAGAGGAACACCCGGGATCGGGTGGTCCAGAAGGCGATGCTGGCGATGCTCAGGACGACGCCCGCCAACACAGCGGCGCCGCAAAGGACGTAGCCGGCGATGGCCAGCCAGTGGGCCGCGCCCCAGGTGACGTCGAGATGGCCGGCCGACACCCACAGGCCGACCGCGCCGAGCACGATGTGGGCGACGTCCTTCTGGCTGATCTCCTTTCCCAGCATCTGGACGAGGGCGGACGAGGGCCGGACCAGCATCTGGTCGAGCGTGCCGTCCTTGATGTGGTCCTCGATGTCGGTCAGATGGAGCATGAAGGTGTTCTCGACTCCGAGGGCGGCCAGGTACATCGAGTAGAGGAAGGCCACTTCCCACACCGACCATCCGCCGAGTTCCTCGAACCGGTTGAGGAGCACCACGAGGAGGGCGACGTCGACGGCGTTGAGCACCGTCACGCCGAGGACGAGGACGACGAAGTCGGTGTTGTACTCGGCCCGGCTCTTGAAGCCCATCCGGACGAACAGGCCGTAGTCGCGGAGGTGGCGGGCCAGGGTGGTCATCGGGGCTTCACCCTCCCTGCACCACCAGTCGCCGCTTGGCTCCGCCCCAGGCCAGGTGCACCGCCCCGAGCAGCACCGCCATCCAGGTCAGCTGCTGGGCGATGGCCCACCGGGCGGCCTCCCCCTGCAGGTACCCCACATAGATGGCCGCCGGGGTGAAGAAGACCGACCGGAACGGAAGCCATCCGGCCAGGGTCGCCAGCCACGAAGGGTAGAACCAGAAGGGGATCCACAGCCCGGACAGCAAGGTGACCACGCCGTGGTAGGCGTGCTGCACCCCACTCAGAGAGAGGGTACGCACGACGATCATGCCCACCAGGAAGTTGGTGGCGAACATGATCACGAAGCCGACCGACAGGCTGGCGGCAAAGGCTAGCGCCGCGGTCGGCGACACCGGAGGCCCCAGTCCCAGCAAGGCGATGGCGGCCACCGCGGCGGGGGCGACGGTGGTGAGGGCGACGGCCCCCGACTCACCCAGCTGCCAGCAGAACAGCTGGAAGGGAAACGACACGGGGCGCAGCAGGTCGGCGGTGATCGTGCCCAGCCGCAGGCGCTGGGCGACCAGGAAGTGTGCCCCCGACCACCAGGTCACCGACGTTCCCGCCAGCTGGGTCACCACGGCGTACGTCACCATCGCTCTCCGGTCCACCGGGAAGGCTCCCGGGGCGTGGTCGTAGAGGGCACGCCACACGGCGGTGATGGCGGCGATCTTCACCACCACGTTGAGCAGTTCCATCCAGAAGGCGGCGGTGTAGGCCGTGGTGACCCGCAGGCCCTGGCGGGAGAACCCGGCCAGCAGGGCGAGGTGGCGCTTCATCCCCGCCCGACCCGGCCATGGCCGTTCGGGGCGAGGACGCTTCCCGAGTAGATCTCCTTCACGATGCTCTCGATCGTCGGTTCCTCAACCCGGAAGTCCCGCACGGGGAGGCAGGCCGCCAACCGCGCCGTCACCTCGCTCAAGGTGAACTCGCTGCGCCGGAACCGGGCCCAGCACCGGCGATCCTGGCGCTTCACCTCCTCGATGCCGGGCACGTCGATCGGCGGGGCGTCGCCGGCCAGGTCGAGAACGACCGTGGTCCAGGGCACCCAACGCTCGATCATCTGGGCCCGGCCACCGTCGAACATCAGGCGGCCCTCGTCGATGACGATGATGCGGTCACAGAGCAGCTCCACGTCCTGCATGTCGTGGGTTGTCAGGAGCACGGTGACGTTCCGCAGAGCGTTGATCTCCTTGATGAAGCCGCGGAGCTGTTGCTTCCCGACCACATCCAGGCCGATGGTGGGTTCGTCGAGAAACAGCAGCCTCGGCTGGTGCAGCAGGGCGGCGGCGAGGTCGGCCCGCATCCGCTGCCCCAGGCTCAGCTGACGGACGGGCACCTCCTCGAACTCGTCGATGCCGAGGGTGAGGCGGAGCAGGTCGAGCGTCTCCTCGAACTGCCCGGCGGGCACGTCGTAGATCCGCTGGAGCAGCCGGTACGTCTCGATAACGGCTACGTCCCACCACAGCGTCGTCTTCTGCCCGAAGACGACCCCGATCTCACCGGCGGAGCGCGTCCGCTCCCGTACCGGGTCCCGGCCGGACACCCGCACCGAGCCCCCGGTGGGAGTGAGGATGCCGACAAGGCACTTGACCGTCGTCGACTTTCCCGCCCCGTTGGGACCCAGATAGGCGACGATCTCGCCCGCCTCGACGGTGAACGACACGTCCTCGATGGCCCGCTTGACGGTGGAACGGGGGCGGACGACGCCGACCAGGGCGCCGCGCACCCCGGGCCGGTGCTGGCGGATCCGGAAGTCTTTCCGCAACCGGTCGACTTCGATCAGGCTCATGGCGCGCACCGCAGCTGGGAGGCAGACAGGAACTCCTCGGCCAGGGCCATGGCGGCCAGGGCGTCGCCCAGGTCGGGGGTGGACGGTCCGCCGATGCTGGACGCCCGCACGAAGGCGTCGATCTCCCCGACGTAGCCCTCCAGGTAGAGCGTGTGGTTCATGAGGCGGGGACTGGTCAGGTTCGGCCGCCACAGGCGGGCCGTCACCGCTTCGAAGCGACGGGCGACGTCGTCGGCCATGCTCACCCGACCGGCGCCTGACTGGATGATCTCGACCATGTTCGTCACCTCGATGCTGTGGGTTCCGGCGACGGCGAAGGCATGCTCACTGGGAGCGCCCCAGCCCGGGGCCGAGGACAGCAACAGCGTGGCCGTGCCCCGGACGCAGCTGAAGAGGGCCTGCCAGGTGGGTGCGCCGTCCTGGTCCTGGTCGACGGCCACGTCCACGGAGCGGACGTCACCGACCAGGAAACGCACGAGGTCGAAGAGGTGGACTCCGACGTCCTTGAGGAAGAACTCCTCGCCGCCGGCCATCCCCACCGCCGCCCGGATCTGCACCGAGGCGTGGCTGGTGGACCGAAGGAGGCTGCGGAGGATGCGGTAGGCAGGGGCGTAACGGCGCATGAATCCCACCTGGACCACGGCTCCCCGTTGCCGGCTGAGCGCCAGCGTCTCGGACAGTTCCCACGTCGAGTAGCCGCCGGGCTTCTCCACGAAGACAGCCAGGCCACCTTCGACCAGGCGCCGGACCAGTCCGGCGTGGGCCATCGGGGGAACGGCCACGATGCCGACCGGGAGCCGGTGGGAAGCCAGGGCGTCGGCGAGATCGGTGTACGGGCGGGCCCCGATGATGCCGGCCAGGGCCTCGGCGGCCGCCGGGTCGGTGTCGCACACCGCCACCAGCCGGACGCCGCAGAGTTGGAGCACGGGCACCAGGACGGTCCGGGCGTGTTCGCCGCAGCCCACCAGGAGGCCGTCGATGCTCACGCCATCACCGCCCCGCCGGCGACGATCACGCTCGACCCGGTGATGTACGGATTGGTCAGGATGGCGAGTGCCGCCGAGGCAACCTCGTCGGGGGTGGCGAACCGGCCCAGGGGAATGAGACGGCTCGCCTGGTGCTTGAAGATCTCGGCCTCGGGGCACTGGCCATGAAAGGCCGTATCGACGAAGCCGGGGCAGAGCGTGTTCACGGTGATCGACCGGGATGCGACCTCTCGGGCCAGGGCCCGGGCCATGCCTTCGAGACCGGCCTTCGACGCCACGTAGTGGACCGGTCCAAGCCCCTGGCGGTGTGCGGTGGAACCGATCATGAGGATGCGCCCACCGGTTCGCAGTCGGGGGATGGCGGCCCGGCACCACCGGAAGGGCGCGCTCAGGTTCACGTCGACGACCCGATCCCACTCCTCCAGAGAGAGCTCGGAGCACGCCCCGACGGTGGTGGTTCCCGCATTGAGCACGACCACGTCGAGGGCGCCGTCAGGGTCGCCGGCGGTGGCGAGGACGGCGTCGATGACCGACCGATCGCCCATCTCGGCCCGGACTCCCGTCACCGCCGCGCCCGACGCCTCCGCCGCCTGGCGGGTGACGGCGGCCCGGGTCTCGTCCCGGTAGGTGAAGGTGACCCTGGCGCCCTCCCTCGCCAGCGCCAGGCACACCGCCCGACCGATGCCGCCGCTGCCTCCGGTCACCAGGGCGAACTCGCCGGCCAGCCGGCTCACCCGGCCACCTCCGCCTCGCGCCGCTGGAGATCGGCCAAGAGGCCGAAGAGCGCCATTCGCCGGGGTGCCCAGTCCTGGCCGAACTGGTGGCGGATGCGGAAGCCTTCGGCGAAGGGCACCGCCGCCCGGCAGCCCCACATCTGGTGCGTGACCCGCATCTGGTACTCCAGCCCCGGCGTGGTGCGCAGCCCGAGTCGGTGGACCAGGAGGGCCCGCCGGGCCTGGGGAAACCAATCGGTGACGTCGACGAGGAAGTCGGGCTCGAAGCGCCGGGTGGTATACGCCTCCATGAGCACCAACTGGGGCGGAGCATCCAGTGCCCGGCCACCGGCCGAGGGCAGCTGAGCGGAGAAGACCGCGTCCTGGACCCATTCCGAGACCCGGCGGTGGAAGGGATGTTCGTCATCGGGGTCGACGGTCAGGACAACGTCGGGCCGCAGGCGGTGGAACACGTCCACGATGTCACCAACGGCCGACGTCCCGTCCACGAGCGACCGAGGAGGCAGGGCTTCGCAGCCCACACCCAGCAGATGGGCCGCCTCGGCGGCTTCGGCCAGCCGGGTGTCACCGGGGCCCCCGTTCGGGTGACCCACGGCGGTGAACTCGGACCAGGGCGTGAAGCACACGATGTGTGCGTCGTGCTCCGAGTTGGCTCCGAGCGCGGCCAGCAGCCCACCGGCACCGTATTCGGCATCGTCGGGATGTGGCGTCACCGCCACCACCTTCACCGCCGGCCCCCGACAACCTGGTCGTAGAAGTCGGCCGTGGCCTGGATGACACGGGGGTAGGCGAAGTGGGAGTGGACGAAGGCCCGGCCGGCGTCGGCCTGCGCCCGCGCCCGCCGGCGATCGGTGAGGGCCTCCCGCATGGCCTCGGCCAGGGCGTCAGGGTCTCGGGGTGGGATCCTCCACCCGGTGACCCCGGGTTCGACCAGCGGACCGAGCCCGCCGGTATCGGTGACGACCACGGGTGCGCCCGAAGCCATCGCCTCCAGCGCCACCCGGCCGAGGGCCTCCATGTAGCTGGGAACCACGGTGACGCTGGTGGTCTGGTAATGCGTCACGAGCTGCTCTGCGTCCAGCACACCGGTGAACCAGACCCGCCGGACGAGGCCGAGCGACCGCACCAGTTCCCGGAGCCCGTCGACGTAGCCGTCGTCGCCCGCCCCGGCCAGGACGAGGCGCAGGTCGAACCCGGCGGCGACCAGGCTGGCGGTGGCCTCCAGCAGGGTCTCCAGCCCCTTCTCGGGCGACATCCGACCGGCGAAGAACGCGACCGGCAGATCCGGAGGACGCCAGGTCCCCTGGTAGTGCTCCAGCCAGAGCCCCTTGGGGATGACCCGCATGACACCCGGGGCGGCGCCGAGCTCGACGCACATCTTCTCGATGTAGCCGCTGATCGGGATGATCCCGTCGGCCCGCCGGATCACCTCGGTCTCCACGTCCAGCAGGAACCCGGCTTCGAACGCTCCCGGTTCCCTCTGGGGCGCGGAAAACAGGTTGTGGGCGTGGTATACGAGGGGAACGCCGGTCACCTCGTATAGCGCCAGGGCGGCCACGGCAAAGAACGAGCCGTGGCCGACGATCAGGTCGACGTCGCCGCCGGTGCGGAGCTCGGCCAGCCCGCCCTCGAGGGCCTGGGCGTTCTGCTGCAGGAATCGGGCGTCGAATCCATCCGGGGTGAAGGGGTAGGAGCGGACGCGGCGGACCGCAATCTCCCCGTCATCCGTCACCGTCCCCGAGGGGACCAGCCCGGGTCCGTCGACGGCCACCACCCGCGACGTCCAGCCGTGGTCGAGCAGCCCCCGGCTCAGCCCCTGCACGTGAACCGCCACCCCGCCGAGGTCAGGGGGGTACTGGGCCAGGGCGAGGAGCCTCATACCGCGCTCACCGCCTCCCGGCGAGGCAGGCGGGGAAAGGCGTTGGCTACGTCGACGACTATGGCGACCCCGACGGCGTGGGCGGCGGAGAGGAACTCGGGGTGAGCGACCAGGACCACGGCGAGGTCGACTGCCTCGAGCACCGAGGGGCAGAAGTCGACCACCGGCGTGGCCCCTCCGGGCACCCTGTGGCCGACGGCGTGGGGATCCACCGGGACCACGACGGCGCCCCGGCGCGCCAACTCCTCCACCACCCGCAGGGCGGCCGAGTTGCGGAGATCGGTACTCCCTGGCTTGTAGGTCACACCGAGGGCGGCGATGGACCGGCCGGCGAGCGTCCCGCCCGCTCGGGCCGCCACCCGGTCAGCCACCCTCGAGGCCATGGCATCGTTGACGGCCAGGGCGGCATCGACCGTGGCCAGGGCCACGCCCACCCCGTTGGCCCAGGACTGCAGGAGCACCGGGTTGACGGGGATGTACATGCCGCCCACCCCCGGGCCGGGGTGGAAGCCCATGAACCCGAACGGTTTCGTCCCGGCCAGATGGATGACCTCGGCGGGATCGATCCCCTGGTCGGCCGCGAGACCGGCCAGCTCGTTGACGTAAGCGATGT
>JBOGFO010000599.1:0-9991 GCA_050743445.1 Acidimicrobiia bacterium | reverse complement strand
TCCTCGAGGTACTCGAACGCCTCCTCCCGCAGGTCCTTCCCGTCGAGGATCTGGTCGCGGCGCCGGTACACGACCTTGCGCTGCTGGTTCATCACCTCGTCGTACTTGAGGACGTTCTTGCGGATCTCGGCGTTGCGCTGCTCGTTCATCACCTCGTCGTACTTGAGGACGTCCTTGCGGATCTCGAAGTTGCGGTCCTCGACCGTGCGCTGGGCCCGCTCGATGGCCTTGCTGACCATCTTCGCCTCGATGGGCACGTCGTCGGGGAGGGCCTTGCCCATCACCCAGTTCATGGCCCCGGTGGCGAAGATCCGCATGAGCTCGTCTTCCAGCGAGAGGTAGAAGCGGCTCTCCCCCGGGTCACCCTGGCGGCCGGACCGGCCCCGGAGCTGGTTGTCGATCCGGCGGGACTCGTGGCGCTCGGTCCCGAGCACGTACAGGCCGCCCAGCTCGAGCACGTCCTGGTGCTCGGCCGCGCACTGCTCCTTGTAGCGGGCCAGCAGCTCCTGGTAGCGGTCGGGGTGCTCCTCGGGGATCAGCCCGTCGCGGATCAGCTCCTGCTTGGCCAGGCCCTCGGGGTACCCACCGAGGAGGATGTCGACGCCCCGCCCGGCCATGTTGGTGGCCACGGTGACGGACCCGACCCGCCCGGCCTGGGTCACGATGCCGGCTTCCTTCTCGTGCTGCTTGGCGTTGAGGACGGCGTGGGGGATGCCCCGCTTCTCCAGCTGGCGGGAGAGGTACTCCGACTTCTCGACCGAGATGGTGCCCACCAGGATGGGTTGGCCGGCGGCGTGGCGCTCGACGATGTCGTCCACGCAGGCGTTGAACTTGGCTTCCTCGGTCTTGTAGATCAGGTCGCCCTGGTCGTCGCGGATCATCGTCATGTGCGTGGGGATGGGGACGACCTCGATGGCGTAGGTGTGGGCGAACTCCCCCGCCTCGGTGAGGGCCGTACCCGTCATGCCGGCCAGCTTGTCGTAGAGGCGGAAGTAGTTCTGGAGGGTGATGGTGGCCAGGGTCTGGTTCTCCTCCTTGATCCGCACGCCCTCCTTGGCCTCCACCGCCTGGTGGAGCCCTTCCGACCAGCGCCGGCCCTCCAGGATGCGACCGGTGAACTCGTCGACGATCTTGACCTCGCCGTCCTGGATCACGTAGTCGACATCCCGCTTGAACAGCTCCTTGGCCCGCAGGGCGGCCTGGAGCTGGTGGACGAAGTTCTGGTTGATGTTGTCGTAGAGGTTCTCGACCCCGAGGGCGTCCTCCACCCGGGAGATGCCCTCCTCGGTGGGGGCGACCGTGCGCTTCTTCTCGTCGACGTCGTAGTCCCGCTCCGGCTGGAGGCCCCGGACGATGCGGGCGAACTGGTTGTAGATGACAGCGGCGTCGTCGACCGGGCCGGAGATGATGAGTGGCGTGCGGGCCTCGTCGATCAGGATCGAATCGACCTCGTCGACGATGGCGAAGTTGTGGCCCCGCTGGACCATCTGGGCCCGGGTCGGGGCCATGTTGTCGCGCAGGTAGTCGAACCCGTACTCGTTGTTGGTGCCATAGGTGACGTCGGCCCCATAGGCGCCGCGCTTGTACTCGGCATCGCCCAGGTGGGGGATCACCAGGCCGACGGTGAGGCCCAAGAACTTGTGGACCCGGCCCATCCACTCGGCGTCGCGCTTGGCCAGGTAGTCGTTGACCGTGATGAGGTGCACGCCGAGACCGGTCAGACCGTTCAGGTACACGGGCAGGGTGGAGACCAGCGTCTTGCCCTCGCCGGTCTTCATCTCCGCCACCCAGCCGAAGTGGAGGGCGGCGCCGCCCATGAGCTGGACGTCGTAGTGGCGCTGGCCCAGGACCCGGCGGGCGGCCTCCCGCACGGTGGCGAACGCCTCGGGGAGCACGTCGTCGAGGTCCTCGCCGCGGTCGAGGCGGGCGCGGAAGTCGACCGTCCGGGCCGCGAGCGCCTCGTCGGTGAGGCGCTCCACCTCGGGCTCGAGGACGTTGACGAAGGGGACGATGGCTTCGAGGGTCTTGACCTTCTTGCCTTCGCCGGCGTGGAGGATCTTGTTGATGAGGCCCATAGGGTCCCAGAGTCTACCGACGCCTCCCCCCTTCGCCCGTCCGCCCGCCGGACGATTTCCTCCCGGAACGGGAGCAGGCCCCGGGGGAGAAAAATTCGGGCTGCCTACTACCATCGGTTCGTGGCCGACACCATGGCCCCCGGGGCGCTGGGTGCCCCCGATGGAGGGGTGGCGGCCCCGCCCCCCGCCGCCGGGTCAGCCGCCCCACGGCGCCGGCTCTTCACCTGGGCCGGCCTGGTGGTGGGCACCGCGGTGGCGATGATCCTGGTGGCGCCCGCCTTCGGGTCGCGACCTCCCGCCGGCGAAGACGTCATGTCCCATCTGGTGCGGGCGGACTTCGGGATCCCGGAGCTGGTGGCGCGGGGCCGGATGGACGGCTGGTTCCCCCGTTTCGTCCTCGGTCACCAGGAGTTCCTGTTCAACGGGCCCGGCTTGGTCTGGCTCATGGCCCTCCTCCGGGGAGCGACGTTCGGGCTGCTGTCCAACGCCGGCGCCCTCAAGGTCGTTTCGATGGCCTCGTACGTGGCCATGGTCCCCGCCGTCTGGTTCCTGGCCCGGTCCTTCGGCCTGTCCCACCGGGCGGCCGGCCTGGGCGCGGTCCTCAGCACCTGGGTCTCGAACCCCTTCGGAGTGGGCCTCGAGGGCCTGTTCAAGGTCGGGCTGATCCCCCATCAGCTCGGAGCCGTGCTGTTCTGCCTGGCGCTCGGCGCCTGCCTGCGCCTCGTCGACGATGCCCGGCCCCGGTGGACCGTGCTGGCCGCCGTGTCGTTGGCCGGCCTGGCCCTCACCCACCTGATCTCCGTACTGGTGCTGGCCGTCGTGCTGGCGCTGGCCCTCGCCACCCTGGCGGCGCGCCGAGCGCTCCCGTGGGCCGGACTCCGGCGTGTCACCACGGCCGGCCTGGTCTCGGGTGGCCTGGCCGGCTTCTGGCTCCTCCCCCTGCTCGCCCACCGGGACCTGCGCGGCATCGTCACCACGTGGGGCACGCCTCCGATCGGTGAGCGGCTGGCCAGGATCGCCCGGGGCGACCTCCTGCTCCCGACCGGGGTCGGAGCCCTGGCGCTGGTGGCCGCGGTCTACCTGCTCACCCGGCGGCGGCCGCTGACGACCGCGCTGGCCGTGGCCCCCTTCGCCTACCTGGCCGTGGCCCACGGCTCACTCGCCGTGCTGGGCGGCAACGAGGTGACGTTGCAGCTGGCCAACCGGGGCCTGGGCTACGCCGGGTTGCTGGCCGTCCTCGGAGTGGGCGCCCTCCTGGCCGCGATCACCACGCGGCTGGGTACCCCTGGCCACCTGGCCGCCCTGGTCGCCGTGGCCGGGGTCGCCCTCACCCTCGCCCCCGGTCGCAATGCCGCCGGCCAGCTCGCCGAGCCCGTCCCCCAGATGCGGGCGGCGGCGTTCGCCCTCGAGCAGGTCGTACCCGACGGCGCCCGCTTCGCCACCCAGCGGGACTTCCCGGGGGAGGTGCATCGCACCGGGGTGATCCACCCGGAGACCTGGCTGGCCCGCATCTCCGGGCGCAACTCCCTGAACGGCTTCAACCTCGAGTCGTCCAGCACGCCGTCCGCCGCGTTCGCTCCCGACAAGCTCGACGAATCCGGTCCCCGGGCCTCGGCCCGCCGGCTGTCCCGGTTCGGCACCACCCACGTGGTCACGACCAGCACCAAGCTCTTCGGGGATCTCACCGGCTCGGGCCGGTTCCTCCCCGTGTGGCAGGACCCCCCGCTCGCCATCCTGGAGGTGGTGCCCCCGGACGGCCAGCCCGACCCCGCCTCCCTCCTCAGCTCCAATCGCCGCCCCTTCGTCGGCCGCCTGACCGACACCCGCTCCGAGCACGTCGGCATCGAGATCGAAGCCCCGGCTCCCTCCGTCGCCACCGTCGCCATCGCCTGGTCCCCCAAATGGCACGGCACGATCAACGACACCCCCGTCGAGCTCCGCCGCACCATCGACGGCCTGATCACCCTCGACATCCCCACCGGCACATCGGACCTGGCCCTCACCTACCGCCCCGACCCCTACGACCGCCTAGGCCCCGCCATCACCCTCGCCACCCTCCTAGCTGGCGCCCTCTCGCTCCGCCACCACCGCAAAAACCAACTACGCGATGAGGGAGTCCGCCGCCCCAACCCCCGCAGTGAAGAGCCACCCGCTGACGAACCCCGCGCTGAAGAACGACACAGTGAAGAACCACGCGCTGAGGAACGACGCAGCGAGGAACCGGACGCAGCGAGGTCGGAGGAGGGAGGGGGGTCCCCCGCCGACGACTGGTAGTTGGTGTGGAGGAGGCGGGGGAGTCCCCCCTCTCTCCTCCAACCGGGCCGCTCCAACCGGGCCGCCCAGAACAGCCCAAGCCGCCGGGGATCTACCCGATGTCCAGCAACTTCTCCCGCACCGCGTAAACCACCGCTTCCATCCGAGAATGCAGCTGCAGCTTCTCGAGGATGTTCCGCACGTGGTTCTTCACCGTGTTCTCGGCGATGAACAGCTGCTCGGCGACGTCCCGGTTGCTCATGCCCTGCGCCACCAGCTTGAGCACCTCCAGCTCCCGGGTGGTGAGCCGGGGGGCGGCCAGCCGGGGCTTCTCGTCCGCCTGCTTGGCCAGCGCGTTGAACTCGTTGAGCAGCTTCGACGCCATGGACGGGGAGAGCAGGCTCTGACCGGTGGTGACCGACCGGATGGCGTCGGCGACCTCCTCGATGGAGATCTCCTTCAGCAGGTAGCCGTTGGCTCCCGCCTTGATGGCATCGAAGAGGTCGTCCTCCTCGTCGGAGACGGTGAGCATCACGATCTTGACCGAGGGGACGAGCTCGCGGATGGCCCGGGCCGCCTCGATGCCGTTCTGCTTGGGCATCCGGACGTCCATGAGCACGACGTCGGGGACGAACTCCTCGGTCTTGGCGATCACCTCGGTGCCGTCCTGGGCCTCGGCGACCACCTCTATGTCCGGCTCGGATTCGAGGACCATGATCAGGCCGCGGCGGAACAGGGCATGGTCGTCGGCGATGAGAACGCGAACCCGGTCCTGGCCGATCGCGGGGTTGTCCGTCACAGGCCCTCCTGCCTCGCCTTCTCGGTGCTCAACCCGATGCCTCGATGAGGCCCAGGTCTCCGTCGTTGCGCCGGTAGATCACGGCCGCCCGGCCGCTCTCCGAGGAAGTGAAGAAGAAGAAGTCGTGTCCGAGGAGTTCCATCTGGAGGGCGGCTTCCTCGGCGGACATCGGCTTGATCGTGAACTGCTTCATCTTCACGATCCGGGCCGGTTCCTTCTCCTCCTCCTCATCCGCCGCATCTGGCGCTGATGCTACCCGGGCGGGCCTCCGATGGGTGCGAGTGACCCGCTTCTCCTTCAGGCGCTTCACCTGGTGCTCGATCTTGTCCACCGCCATCGACACTGCCGCGAACGGCTCGGCGGCAGAGGCATGCGCCTTGAGCAGATGGCCCTTGAGGTGCACGAGCACCTCGCACACCTGGTTGTCAGCGATGCGCGGGTTTCGCTCCTCGAAAAAGTCGATCTCCGCCCGGCCGTAGCCGTTGGCGAAGCGGTCGAGCTTGCCCACCTGTTTGAGCGCAGCCGTACGCAACGTTTCGGAGACCTCGACGTTCTTGCCCCGGATCACGATGTCCACCGGCAACCCCCTCGAGGGACGGGCGACGAAGCCCGGTTCGGGTGAGACCTGGAATGGCGGGGGGTCGCTGCACCCGGCATCGGAGACCAATAGCGCCGAGTGGCACGGCCACGGACCCGCAGACGGCCATGAGCCAGTATACGCAGCGTTGGTGCAGCTAATCCCCGAGGTCCGACCGGCGCGTCGCCTGACGGGAGAGGACGAGGTGCACCAGGCGGTCGACGAGCTCCTCCACCGGAGGGTCGTCGTAGGCACCCGTGGCCACCTGCTGGCGCAGGCGGCGCACCACGTCCCGACGCACGCGCGCCACCGGGTCCGCATGAGTGCGGAACCGACCGGAGAACGCCGAGCTGTCCAACTGCTGTCCCATCCCTGCCATCGTTCTGACTCCTGTGTGGCCCAACGAATGAGCTCCACCTACAGAAGAAATCGGCGTTGCGCCGCAATGGCTTGAGTCCGCCCTGTCACTTCTTGCCTTCCCGCACGGCGGCCGGGTGCGGGGTGCGGGCGCCGGCGGCCGCCGCCACCGAGGCGGTGCCGCCCGCCCGGAGCGCACCGGCTGCCGCCGCGAGGGTGGCGCCCGTGGTGGTGACGTCGTCCACCAGCAGGACGTGCGCTCCCGCCCCCGCCGGCTGGGCGGTGAACGTGGGGCCGTGCTCCGACCGGGCCCGCCGGTCCCGACCGGTCTGGGCGGGGCCGGGACGGCGACGGAGCAACCCGCGGGCTGGAAGCCCCAGCTCCCGCGCCACCCGCCGGGCCAGCCCCTCGGCCTGATCGAAGCCCCGTTGGCGCCGGCGGTCGGGGGTGGTGGGAGGCCAGGTCACGATCTGGAGATGGCTCGCGGTGCCGGTCTGCGCGACGGCCCCGGCCACCGCTTCGGCGAGCCAACCCCACCCCGTCCGGGCCCCCCGGTACTTGGCTCCGGCCACCAGGTCGCGCACCGCCCCCTCGTAGGAGAAAGCCGCCACCCACCAGTCGATCCCGGAGGGCGGCGCGGCGGCATCGGGCGGGCGCAGCCCCGACCGGCAGCCGGGGCACAGCCCCTCGGCCGGGGTGGCGCATGCCGGGCAGAGCGCCGGCAGGAGCAACTGGAGGAGGTGATCGGACCACGCCATCAGGCGGACCCTACCGACGGACTGAGACAGTCGACGGACTGAGACAGTCGACGGGCTGAGACACTCCCCGCTTTCACCGATCGACGGCCCCAGGTAGCTTGGGTAGCCGTTGGGGGAGCCTCTGCAGGAGGTATCGGATCATGCGTCGCAGCGCTCTTGTCGCCGCCCTGTGCCTGCTCATCGTGTCCGCCGCGCCGGCGAAGGCCCATCCGCCGGCCTCCGTCGCCGGCTTCGAGTTCCCGGAGAGCGCGCGGTGGGACGGGGACTCGGGATCGTTCTACGTCACGAACTTCGGCGGGAGCACGTTCGATCCTGCCAGCCGGGACGAGGACGGGTACGTGTCCCACCTCAGCGGCGAGGGCCGGGTGCTGGCGGCCAAGTGGGTCACCGGACTGCGCACACCCAAGGGGATGCGCCGGGTGGGCGACGCCCTCTACGTCGCCGACGTCGGCCAGGTGGTGGTGATCGACGTGGCCGCCGCCGCCATCCGGACCACCATCGACCTCGACGCCATCGGGGCCCAGTTCCCCAACGACGTGGCTCTCGACGAGGCCACCGGCGACGTGTACGTGTCCGACATGCTGCGCAACGCCATCTACCGGCTACCGGGAGGGTCGGGCCCGCCGGAGGTGTGGCTGGAGTCGCCCGACCTCGAAGCCCCGAACGGCCTGCTCGTGGACGGGGGCGTGCTCCTCGTGGCCGGCTTCGGGCGGGACCTGGACCCGGCCACGTTCAAGCCCCGGGAGCAGGGACGGGTACTGACCGTGGACCTCGCCACCAAGGCCATCGCCCCCCTGGGGGGCATGGCGCCCACCGGCCAGCTCGACGGCATCGAAGCGCTCGACGGCGGCTACCTGGTGACCGACAACCCCGGCGGCCGGCTGCTCCGGGTCGACGCCCAGGGCACCGTCACCGAGGTGGCCGGCGACCTCCCCGGGGCGGCCGACCTCGGCCTCCGATCCGGCGACCGGATCGCGGTCGTCCCTCAGCTGAGCGAAGGCGTGGTCCGCTTCATCGACGTGCCCTAAGAAGCTTCCGGAGCGTTGTCGGATAAGGGGGACGGGCCACTCCCCGCTCGGTGATGAGCGCCGTGACGAGCCCGGCGGGAGTGACGTCGAAGGCGCGGTTGAGCGCCCGGGCCCGGGCCGGTGCCACCCGCTGGCGACCGAAGCGGGTCACCTCCAAGGGGTCGCGTTCCTCCACCGGGATCCCCGCTCCCGTGGCCGTGGTCATGTCGACGGTCGAGGTCGGGGCGGCGACATAGAAGGGCACGCCGTGGTGGGCGGCCAGCACGGCGAGGGGGTAGGTGCCGATCTTGTTGGCGACGTCCCCGTTGGCCGCCACCCGATCGGCGCCCACCACCACCAGATCGACGTCGCCGGCGGCCATGAGCGACCCGGCCATCGAATCGGCCACGAGGGTAGATGGAATCCCGAGCTGCTTGAGCTCCCAGGCGGTCAGGCGGGCCCCCTGGAGCACGGGCCGGGTCTCGTCCACCCACACCCGGGGGGCCTTGCCCGCCTCGGCCGCCGCCCGGATGACGCCCACCGCCGTCCCGTAGCCGACACAGGCCAGGGCGCCGGCGTTGCAATGGGTGAGGATGGAGGCGCCCTGGGGCACCAGCTCGGCGCCATGGGCGCCGAGGGCCCGGTTGGCAGCCACGTCCTCGGCGGCGATGGCGTTGGCCTCGTCGAGAGCCGCCCGGCGCACGGCCGCCACCCCGGAACCGCTGACGGCCCGGGCCGCCTCCAGCACCCGCAATGCCCCCCAGGCCAGGTTCACCGCCGTCGGCCGGGTGGCGATCAGCGCCTCGGCCGCCTTCTCGGCCGCCCGGTACGCCCCCGCCTCACTCCGGGCACGGCGGACGGCCAGCGCCACCCCGTACCCGCCGGCGGCCCCGAGGGCGGGTGCGCCCCGGACGGCCAGGGAGTCGATGGCGGCGCACAGCTCATCGACCGTCCCGCAATCCAGGAAGCGCAGGCGGGCCGGCAGGCGCCGCTGGTCGATCAGCCGCACCCACCCGTCGACCCAGGCCACCGTGGGCGGGATCTCCGTCTGTGTCTGCATGAGGGCGCCCATTCTGCCGACCAAACCGAACCGGCGCGCACCAGGCGGCCGAACAATCGGCGTTGGCCACTCGCGCCGGGCGCGATTCAGCCCCGCCGGTTCAGGAGGAGCGGCCGAAATGGGAGAGGGCGGCGGACAGCTCGGGCGCCTCGTCGGCCGCCTCTTTCAGCGGGACGCCACCCACCACGGCGTCGATGGCCTGGCGCACGGACCGGGCCCCGGCCTCCACCCCTCCGGGGTGCTCGTAGGCGCCGGCACCGACCAGGAGCATCACGCCGTGACCGGCGGCGCCCACGACGTCGGGCACCGAGCCCGCCCACACTCCCCCGCCGTTCACCGGCACCGGCACCCGGGCTCCGGCCAGCGGACGCCGGCAGGCGGCCAGGTTGTCCGCCACCTCGTCCCAGGCGTCGAACAGCTTCCCGCCGAAGCCGCCGATCTGGACGAGATCAGCGCCGGCGATGCGGGTCAGCTCGCAGAGGACGGAACCGTCCACGCCGAACTCCGGGTTGCGCACCAGCGGCCCGGCGCCCACCCGGTGGGCGAAGACGGGAACGTCCAGCCCGGCGGCGGCCAGGACCCGCACACAGTCGATGCCGGAGGCGAACACGTTGACCATCACCGCGCCGGCCCCGGCTTCCACGGCCGCCGTCGCCCGGTCGACCAGGGTGTCGACCGGTCCGCTGACGTTGGCGGCGTAGAGGCAGGGACGGCCGGCGGCGGCGAGCGCCCCGGCCACGGCCGCCACCCGGAGGCGGAGGGGGCACCACTCCGGGTCGGCCAGGAGCTCGTCGTCCTTCACCAGGTCGCAGCCCCCCCGGGCCAGCGCCCCGGCGGTGGCGGCCACGGCCTCGGGCGCCAGGCCCAGTGAAGGCTTGACGATCCCGCCCAGCAACGGGCGGGGGCCGGCGCCGAGCCGCGACCGGACACCGTCGAGGCCCAGCCGGGGCCCGCCGCCCAGGGCTTCCACCAGCGGCGCCGGCCACTCCAGGGCGACGAGCCGGCAGCGGGTGAAGCGGGCCGTCTCCACCCCCTCCCCCACCAGCACGGAGGCCATGAGCTGGGGCAGGTTGGCGCCCCAGTTCCGCCACGGCCAGGCGATCAC
>JBOGFO010000598.1:0-6031 GCA_050743445.1 Acidimicrobiia bacterium | reverse complement strand
GCGTTCCTCCGGAACACCTGTCGTTCCGCAGGAACGCAAGATGTCAGCGAGGGAGGCAGGGGGAGGGGTGTCCCGAACGACGACGTGGTAGTCGGTGTTCGGCGGAGGAGGGAGCACCCCTCCCCCTGCCGACCGGGCACGATTGCCGACCGGGCTTTGCCGACCGGGCCTAGTCGAGTGACGAACCAACCGCATGGATCACGAGCCCAGCGACGCCCCCGACAACAGTCCCGTTGATCCGAATGAACTGCAGATCCCGCCCCAGCAGCAGCTCCAGCTTCGACGAAGTCTCCCGAGGGTCCCACCGCGCGATCGTCCCGCTGACCAACGAAGCCGCCTCGTCCCGAAAGCGCTCCGCCACCGTGTAGGCCCCGTTCTCGGCCATCCGCTCCACCCGCGCCAGCAGCTCGGGATCGTCCCGCACCCGCCGGGCGGCGGCGGCGATGGCATGTGCCAGCTGGCGGCGCAACGGTGACTGGGGGTCGGCGGCCTGGGCGTGCAGGGACGTCCGGAAGTTCTCCCACAGCGACGACGTCCACGTGGCCACTTCGGGGTGGTCCAGGAACTCGTGCTTCAGCCGCTCGAGCCGGTCGGCCAACTCCGGGGACTGCTCGAGGGTCTCCACCAGGTCGTCGATCCATTCGTCGATCTGGTGGCGGACCCGGTGGTCGGGATCGAGGTAGACGCCCCGCAGGAAGTCGTGAACGGCGTCGGCCAGGCGGTCGAAGATGCGGTTGTCGAGCCGGTCCGGGATCCACCACGGCGCCTGGTCGGTGAAGCGGCGGCGGAGCTCGGCCCGGTTGCCATCCACGAGCTGCGCCAGGCCCCTCATGCCGGCGTCGACGAGATCCCGGTGCCGGCCCTTGTCCGTCATGAGGCGGACAACCCGGGCCAGCCACGACGACAGCGGGACGGCCTCGACGGCCCGGCGCACCTCTGCCTCCAGCAGCTGGGCGACGTCCTCGTCGCGCACGGAGTCGGCCAGCGCCACCACGACGTCGGCGAGATGGCCGGCCACCACCTCGGTATGGGCCTCGTCGGCCAGCCAGCTGACGGCCCGGCTGACCGCCTGCGACGAGCGCACCCGCTCGGAGAGGACGTCGGGCGAGAGGAAGTTCTCCTGCACGAAGTCGCCGAGCGTCTCCCCGAACTGGTCTTTGCGCTCGGCGATGACCGCGGTGTGGGGAATGGGCAGGCCGAGGGGATGCCGGAACAGTGCGGTCACGGCGAACCAATCGGCGAGCCCGCCGATCATGGCCGCCCCCGCCCCGGCCTGGGCGTACTCGACCAGGGTGCTTCCGTCACCGGCCAGGGTCAGTCCGACGTAGAGGGCGGTGATGACCACCAGCAGCCCGGTGGCCCGGCGCTTCATGGCACGCAGCTGGCGCAGCCGGTGCTCCTCCTGGCGGATGGGTGGCAGCAACGCGGCCTGCTTCACCCTCGCCGAGGCTACTGCTGCGGTCCGCCCTGAAGCCGCCGAGCCCGGGACGTTACCCGTGTTGTCAAAGTTATAAACGTGCTTGCATTATTAATCTGAGGGCCTACCATTCGTTTGGGCGGAGAGAGACGAATGTGACAAGGAGTCCTTTATGCGTCGTCGCTCGATCGTCCTTCTCGCCGGCGGACTGCTGGCTCTGGCCATAGCCCCTCCCGTGTTCGGCGCCGGCGATTCGACCACGCCGCCGCCCGGCCCGGGGGCGTCCCCCACGACCGCCACCACCGCTCCCCCCGATGACGACACCATGCCGCCCGACGACGGCGACACCGGCACCCCGCCCGACGATGACACGGGTGCCCCGCCGGACGACGGCGACACCGGGGCGCCGCCCGATGACGACACCGACATGACCACCAGCACGACCGCGCCCGACCAGGATGCGGACGCCACGGCTCCCTCGGACAACTGCGCCACGCCCGAGACCCTCCAGGAACCGGCCCCGGCCGAGGGTGAGACCGTGATCTACCCGGCGGGTGAGTCCGGCGAAGTCGAGGTTTCCCGGGTCTCCCCCACCGAGCTCGAGATCGTCAGCGCCACCGCGGCCGACGGCTGGACGGCCGAGGTCACCGCTCCCACCGGCCCGCGGGTCAAGGTTCGCTTCGTCGACAGCGCGAACACTTCCAACAAGACGCGCTTCGCGGCGTCGATGGACCAGAAGGGCGAAGAGATCCACGTTCGGGTCACCAACTGCAGCTGACCCAACGCCGCCCAGCTCCTCGTTGAGGTAACACGCTGGGCACCCCGCGACACCCCACCTCGCTTGCTGCCTGCCGGTCGCTTCTAAGATCCCGGGGCTGCCGGCAGGCAGAAGCGAGGGGAGGACCCATGTATCCGGGGCACTGGGGCAAGGTCACGCCGGACAAGCCGGTGATCATCGACGCCGGCACCGGAGTGGCGGTGACCCACGGCGAGCTTGACGAGCGGTCGACCCGCCTCGCCCGCCTTCTCCAGGCCGGAGGCCTGGCTCCCGGCGACCACGTCGCCCTGTTCATGGAGAACCATCCCCGCTACTTCGAGGTGCTGTGGGCCGCGCTGCGCTCCGGGCTGGTCCTCACCACCGTCAACCGGTACCTCACGGCCGAGGAAGCCGGCTACATCGTCGACAACTGCGAGGCCAAGGCCGTCGTCACGTCGGCGAGGCTGGCCGAGGCCGCCACCGGCCTCCTTCCCCTCGCTCCCGGCTGCGGCGTGCGGCTCATGATCGACGGCGCCGCCGACGGCTACGACGCCTACGAGGAGGCGCTGGCCTCGTCGAGCCCGGACGCCCTCGACGACGAGCCGCTGGGCGACCTCATGCTCTACAGCTCGGGGACCACGGGCCGGCCCAAGGGGATCAGCCGGCCCCGCCCGCCGTCACAGGCGCCCGACGGCTTCCCGCTGGCCAACGCCATCGGCGCGCTGTTCCGCTTCAACGACCAGAGCATCTACCTGTCGCCGGCACCGCTCTACCACTCGGCCCCGCTGGGCTTCACCCTGTGCACCCAGGCCCTGGGCGGAACGGTGGTCCTGATGCGCTCGTTCGACCCCGTCGGTGCCCTGGCCGCCATCGAGGCCCACCACGTGACCCACAGCCAGTGGGTGCCGACCATGTTCACCCGGATGCTCAAGCTCCCCGAGGCGGACCGGACCCGCTTCGACCTGTCCAGCCACCGCATCGCCATCCACGCCGCCGCGCCCTGTCCTCGCCCGGTGAAGGAGGCCATGTTCGAGTGGTGGGGGCCGATCATCCACGAGTACTACGGCGGCACCGAGCTCAACGGCCTCACCTACGTCGGACCCGAGGACTGGCTGGCTCATCCGGGGACGGTGGGCCGGCCGGTGATGGGCGTGCTGCGCATCTGCGACGACGAGGGCGACGAGGTCCCCACCGGCGACGTGGGGACCGTCTACTTCGAGCAGCCGCACCAGCCCTTCGAGTACCACAAGGACCCGGGCCAGACGAAGTCCTCGCAGAACCCCAAGCATCCGACGTGGACGACCCTCAACGACGTCGGCCGGGTGGACGAGGACGGCTTCCTGTACCTCACCGACCGGGCCACGTTCATGATCATCTCCGGCGGGGTGAACATCTACCCCCAGGAGATCGAGAACTGCCTGGTGATCCACCCGGCGGTGGAGGACGTGGCCGTCATCGGGGTGCCCAACGACGACCTCGGCGAGGAGGTCAAGGCCGTGGTCCAGGTCGGGCCCGGGGTGGAGCCGGGACCGGACCTCGAGAAGGAGCTGATCGCCTGGACCCGGGAGCGCCTGTCGCACTACAAGTGCCCCCGCTCGATCGACTTCGAGGACCAGCTCCCCCGCCTGCCGACCGGCAAGCTCTACAAGCGCATCCTGCGGGACCGCTACTGGGGTCAGGCCGGCACCAGGATCGTCTAACCCCCGCTACATGCGTTCATTCGTCGAGTCCCATGGGGCCCGACGCATGAACGCATCTACGGGACTAGCAGCACCTTGCCCTTGGTCTCGCCGGCGGCGATGTAGCGGTGGGCCTCGGCCGCCTCGGCCAGGGGCAGGGTCCGGTCGATGCGCACCTCGAGCTCGCCGGCTCCGATCCACGAGAACAGGTCGCCGGCCCGCCAGGCCAGCTCCCCGGGACCGGCGATGTAGTTGCCGAGCGTCGGCCGGGTCAGGTACAGCGAACCCTTGGCCGCCAGGACCTGCGGATCGACGGGTGCCACCGCCCCGCTGGCCTGGCCGAAGAGCACGAGGTGTCCCCGGGGCCGAAGGACGTCGAGGCTGGCGGCGAAGGTGTCCCGGCCCACCGAGTCGTAGACCACGTCGACGCCGGCGCCGCCGGTGAGCTCCCGCACCGCCCCGGCCAGGTCGACGTCGCGGTAGCGGACGATGTCGTCGGCTCCGGCGGAGCGGGCCAGGGCCTCCTTCTCGTCGGTGGACACGGTGCCGATCACCCGGGCCCCGGCCCGCTTGGCCACCTGCACCAGGAGCCGGCCCGCCCCGCCGGCGGCGGCGGTGACGAGCACGGTCATCCCCTTCTCCAGCGGGACCGTGGAGTGGGCCAGGTAGTGGGCCGTCATCCCCTGGAGCATGACGGCCGCCGCCACCTGCAGATCGACGGTGTCGGGCACCACCACGACGGCGGCGGCGGGCACGACGACCTGCTCGGCATAGGAGCCGAGCTGCATGGCCCACGCCACCCGGGTGCCCTCGGCCGGGCCGTCCACGTCCGGGCCCCGCGCCTCCACCACCCCCGCGCCTTCCATGCCCAGCGTGGTGGGCAGCTCGAGTGCGTAGGCGCCGGCGCGCTGGTAGGTGTCGATGAAGTTGAGACCGGCGGCCGCCAGGCGCACCCGCACCTGCCCCGGACCGGGTTCGGGAACGGGGACGTCCTCGGCGGTGAGGACCTCGGGTCCGCCGGTCTCGTGGATCCGGATGGCGAGCATGGCTTCTCCTCCCGTCAGGCCATGAAGCGGGTCGTACCGCCGTCGACGTTGATGCTGGCGCCGGTGATGAAGGTCGCCTTCTCGGAGGCCAGGAAGGCGACGAGGCCGGCCACTTCCGCGGTGGTGCCGAAGCGGGCCAGCGGGACGAACTGGGTGGCGAGGGCGGAGAAGACCTCCTCCCGGGTCTCACCCATCATCCCGATCATGTCGTCGGCCAGGCGGTCCCACAGCGGCGTGGAGATCAGCGCCGGGCACACCGTGTTGACCGGGATGCCGTCGGCGGCCAGCTCGCTGGCCATGGTCTTGGCGAACGCCTGGAGACCGGCCTTGGCCGACTCGTAGTCGACCATGCCGACGATCGGCGTGTGCGCGCCGACGGTCGAGATGTTGATGATCCGCCCGCCGCCCTGGTTCCGCATGTGGGGGACGACCGACCGGGTGAAGCGCACCGCGCTGTAGAGGTTGATGTCGAGGGCCTGCGCCCACTGCTCGTCGGTGGTCTCGAGCATGCGGCCGAACCAGGCCTCGCCGGCGTTGTTGACCAGGATGTCGACGCGGCCCAGGGCGTCGAGGGTGCCCCGCACGACCTCCTCCACACCGTCGGCCGTCGACGCGTCGGCGGCGATGCCGACGGTCCGGACACCGTGGCCCCCGAGGGACTCCACCGCCTCGTCGAGCCCCGCCTTGCCCCGGGCGCAGATGGCGACGTCGGCGCCTTCGGCGGCCAGCTCCTCGGCGATCGCCCGTCCGATCCCCTTGCTGGCCGCGGTGACGAGAGCCACCTTGCCGTTCAGTCCGAGGTCCATGCGCTTCCTCCCGAGTGCGTCCGACCCGGGATTCTCTTACAACCGAGAGGTGGGTGCGATGTTGGCCCTCACAGGGCCAAGATCGCACCCGCCTTGGCCGGCGCGTAGCATGAGGATCAGGCACACGCCGAGCCACAGCGCCATCCAGTCCTCGGTGCGCCAGGCCGGGACGGGCGGCGCAGGGGCGGCGTCTTCTTCGGTGGCCGGCGACTCAGCCAATCCGCTCGGGGCTCTCGTCAGGTTGGCGGACGGGCCGCGGGTCGGAAATGACGATGGTGCCGGCCGACCGGTCATGCAGCGTCTGGAAGAGGGGGTCGGCGAGGGCC
>JBOGFO010000597.1:0-3386 GCA_050743445.1 Acidimicrobiia bacterium | reverse complement strand
GCCTCTAACAACACCGGTATGCAACAACCTGGCGATGGTCCGGGCCCCGGGGTCCGGGGTCCGGGCCCTCTGCCACCCAGCTCGGTTGGCCGAGCCGGTATTCGCCTCGAAGGGAGGTGTACGAATGTTCGAGCAAGGTACTGATCTGTCCGTGAACGCGGACGTGTCGGGTCTCGCTGGTCTGCCGTCCGTCATGGCGGAGGACGTCGCCGGGCTGGCCCGTAAGGGGTCGCGTCGACACCACCGCAGTGGGAGCACCAACGTGTGCCTGATCACACTGAACAACGTCCTCAACGACGCCAACGTGCTGTCCGGCGTCCTGAGCCTCTTCGGCGGCGGGCTCGGCCTCTAACCGACTCTTCGCCTGGCGGACGCACGTGCCCTCGCGCATGTGCGTCCGCTGCTTTTTCGCCCCCGTTCCTCACCCCCGGCGAGGAATCCGGGACTTGTCTGCGCTCCGAGGCAGGAGCGGGGGCACATTGTCCCGAAAGTTCCCGTTATGCACCCAACCTCCAGCCGGCGCGGGCCCCGCGGCGCGCGCCAACCCCGCCCGGTTCCGGCGCTCGTGCGCCTGGCCTGGCGCGCCGACCGTCTCGGGCTGTCGATCATGCTGGGGGCCAGCATCTTCGATGCCGCCGCGGCCATCGGCGGCATGCTGGCCGTCGGCCTCCTGCTGAACGCCCTCGTCTCCAGCAACGGGTCGGTGGACAGCTCGGCGTGGCTGGCCCTGGGGGGCGTCGCCGCCATCGCCGTCGTGCAACGGTGCGTCTTCCCGTTCCTCGGACCGGCGATCGAGAGCCTCGAGCACCGGCTCACCCTTCTCGTCCGGGAACGGGTGATGGCCCCGCTGCTCCGGCCGTCCACCATCAGCCATCTCGAGGACCCGCGCATCGCCGACGAGCTGCGGATGGCCCAGCAGGTCGGCTCCGAGAACTTCTCCGCCCAGCAGGCCCTGGGGGCCTTCAGCGACCTCGGCGGCGCCCGCCTGGCCGCCGTCGCCTCCGGAGTCCTGCTCGCCCGGTGGCAGTGGTGGGCGCCACTGGTGCTGGCCGCCGCCTGGCTCTTCTCCCGGGTCTGGTACCGGGTGCAGATGGCGACGCTGGTGTCGTCGATGGAGCGCTCCACCCCCGCCCTGCGCCAGTCGGAGTACATCGGCGACCTCGTGCTCGGCGGGTCGGCGGCCAAGGAGACCCGGGTCTTCGGCCTCGCCCCCTTCCTCACCCAACGGTTCCAGTCCCGCTGGCGGGCCGGCATGGTCGACGTCTGGCACCGGCGCCGGCGCGGCCGGGTCGGCACCTTCCTCAACACGGCGATGATCTTCGGCGCCCACCTCTTCGTCTTCGGGTCGCTGGTCCGGGCGGCGCTCCGGGGCGATCTGCTCGTCGGAGACCTCTTCGTCTACCTCACGGCCGCCATGGGTTTGGCCGGGCTCGGGTTCCAGGCCGAGAACGAGTACATCCTGCGCATGGGGACGGCGCCCCTGCCCCACGTCCTGGCCGTCGACACCCTGGTGGCGGCGACGGAAGCCGAGGCCCCGGCGGGCACGCGCCCGGTAGGCAACATCCCCCGGGACAGCATCCGCCTGGAGGATGTGGGCTTCGGCTATCCCCGCGCCGACCGCCCGGTCCTGGAGGACCTCGATCTGGAGATCCCGGCCGGGACCTCGCTCGCCATCGTGGGTGAGAACGGGGCCGGGAAGACCACGCTGGTCAACCTCATCTGTGGCTTCTACCGGCCGACGGCGGGGCGGGTCACCGTCGACGGGGTCGACCTGGCCGAGTTCGATCCGGCCGCCTGGCAGCGCCGCATCGGCTCCGTCTTCCAGGACTTCGCCCGCTATCCCGTGACGCTGCGGGAGAACATCGTCTTCGGCGGGACGGGGAAGGCGGGCTGGGAGGCCCGCTACCGGGCGGCGGAGAAGGCGGGGCTGTGGGGCGTGGCCCAGGACCTGCCCCAGAGCTGGTACACGACACTCTCCCGGGAGTTCGAGGGCGGCACCGATCTCTCCGGCGGGCAGTGGCAGCGGGTCGCCCTGGCCCGGGCCCTGTTCGCCCTGGAGGCGGGGGCGAGGATCCTCGTCCTCGACGAGCCGACCGCCAACCTCGACGTCCGGGCCGAAGCCGCCCTCTACAACCGCTTCCTCGAGCTCACCGCCGGGCTCACGACCATCATCGTCTCCCACCGCTTCTCCACCGTGCGGCGGGCGGACCGGATCGTCGTCGTCCACAACGGGCGCATCGTCGAGTCCGGCAACCACAACCAGCTCCTGGCCCTGGGAGGTCGCTACCACCGGATGTTCAGCCTCCAGGCCCGTCACTATCAGTCCCCCACGTCCAGCGGCCTGGGGAGCCGGGCATGAGGTGGCTGCGGGCTCTCGTTCTGGTGGTGCGCACCGCCTTCGTGGCCAGCCCGGCCCGGGCGGCGCTGGTCTTCACCGTCCTGCCCCTGACCAGCCTGACGGTGGTGCTGTCCGGCTTCTGGCTCAAGCTGCTGGCCGACGGGATCATGTACCGCGATCCCGACCGGGCGGCGCTCGGCGTCTTCGCCGTGGCCGCCTCCATCGCCCTTCAGCATGTGATGGTGGTGGTCCTCTCCAAGGTCCGCTTCACCCTCCAGGAGCAGACCAGCCTCCGCTTCGAGCGGGAGCTCATCGAGCTCGTAGCTGGCCTGCCGGGGATCGAGCATCACGAACGTCCCGACTACCTCGACCGCATCGAGATGCTCCGCGCTCAGCGGGCCGTCTTCGCCCAGGCGGTGGGGGCCGTGGTCATGAACATCGGGGTCGTGGGCCAGGCGATCCTCACCGGCGTCCTGCTGTACCACATCCACCCGATCCTCCTCGGCCTCCCCCTCCTCAACCTGGCCGGGTTCATCACCGAGGCGAAATCCGGCGCCATCATCGTGGATGCGTCGGAGGCGTCGGCCGCCGACACCCGCCTGGCCCGGGAGCACTTCAGCACGGCCACCTCCTACGGGTTCGCCAAGGAGGTCCGGGTCTTCGGGCTGGCCGCCGAGATCGTCGGCCGGCACCGGAAGGCATCGGAATCGGCCCGCCGCCAGATGGTGTCGGCCAACATCAAGGCTGCGGGCTGGGAGTCCTTCGGGGGGTTGGTCGCCATCGGCGCCCAGATGGCCGCCATGGTCTTCGTGGTGTGGCAGGCCCAGAAGAACCCGGGCCTGCACGTGGCCGGCGAGGTCGTGCTCACCATGCGGCTCACCTCCCAGCTCAACGGCCAGATCGCCGGCATCGCCCAGGCCACCGGGCTGCTCAACCAGACCCTGCAGGTCGCCCTGCGCCACCTGTGGCTTCTCGACTACGCCAAGGGGATCCGCAAGCACCTGCGCAAGGGAGCGGCGGCCCCCGACTCGCTCAAGGGCGGGATCGC
>JBOGFO010000596.1:0-8458 GCA_050743445.1 Acidimicrobiia bacterium | reverse complement strand
CGCCGGTTCTTCCTTGGCCGCCGGAGCCTCCTTGGGTGCGGGTGCCGGGGCTTCCTTCGCCTCCGGAGCCTGAGCGGCGGCCGGGGCCTTCGCTCCGCCCCCGCGCTTGTCGATGTAGGCCAGGACGTCGCTGCGGGTGATCCGGCCTCCCTCCCCGGTCCCGGGGATCTGGCCGGGGTCGAGTTCGTGCTCGGTGATGAGGCGCCGCACGACGGGCGACAGCAGCATCCCGGCGGCGCCTCCGTTGCCGTTGCCGGTCGCCTCGGGCTGGGCCGGCGCCTCCGCCTTGGCGGCGTCGGCCTTGGACGCCGGGGCCGGTTCGGGTTCCTCCGCAGCCGCTTCGGGAGCGGGGGCGGCCTCGGCGGCCGCCGGCTCCTGCTCCGCCGCCGGCTCCTCCTCGTGGGCTTCCTCCGCCTCGGGGGCCGCCTCCTTGGCCTCCGGGGCGGCCTCCTTCGCCTCACTCGGGTCCGTGGACCGGGCGGCGTCGCCTCCGCCGGACGACTCGCCCGGCGGCGCGTCGGTGAGGACCGCCAGGCGGGTGCCCACCGGCACGGTCTCGCCCTCGGGCACCAGGATCTCGGCCAGGTAGCCGGCGCCGGGCGAGGGGACTTCGGAGTCGACCTTGTCCGTCGACACCTCGAAGATCAGCTCGTCGGGGGCCACCTGCTCGCCGATCTGCTTCAACCACCGGGTGACGGTGCCCTCGGTGACCGTCTCTCCCAGCTGGGGCATGGTGATGTCCACGGGTGCCTCGCCTTCTTCCTAGCCGTGGAGGCTGCGACCGGTCAGAGCCAACGCCGTCTCCCCGAACACCTCGGACAGGGTCGGGTGGGGATGCACGAAGGCGGCCACCTCGGCGGGCAGCGCCTCCCAGTTCACCGCCAGGTATCCCTCGGCCAGGAGCTCGGTGGCCCAGGGGCCGGCGATGTGCACGCCGATGATGGGGCCGTCCCGCTCCGCCACCACCTTCACCAGCCCGTCGGACTCCCCGATGATGAGGGCCCGGCCGTTGCCCATGAACCGGTGGGTGGACACCACGATGTCGCGGCCCGACTCCTTGGCCTGCGCCTCGGTGAGCCCGCAGAAGGCGACCTCGGGATGGCAGTAGATCCCCCAGGGGACCTTGGTGTAGTCGATGGGCACCACCGGCTCGTCCAGGATCGCCTTGACCGTGACGATGGCCTCGGCGAACCCGACGTGGGCCAGCTGGGGGGTGGCCACCAGGTCGCCGACGGCGTAGACGCCGGGGACGGTGGTCCGCATGAGCCCGTCCACGACCACGAACCCCCGGTCGTCGACCTCGACACCGGAGCCCTCGAGCCCGATGCCCTCGGAGCGCGGGCGACGGCCGACACTCACGACCACCAGGTCGACGGCCAGGCGCTCCTCGCCCTTGCCGGCGTCGTAGCGGACGGCGACGCCGTCGCCGTCAGGCTCGGCGCCCGCCACCTTCACGCCGGTGAGGGTCTTGATCCCCCGCTTCCGGAACGCCTTGACCACCACGTCGGAGGCGTCCTTGTCCACCCCGGTGAGGATCTGGGGCAGGGCCTCGAACACGACGACCTCGCTGCCCACGTCGCCCAGGAAGGAGGCGAACTCGCAGCCGATGGCGCCCCCGCCGATGACCGCGACCCGGGGCGGGACCCGGTCGAGGCCGAGCACGTGATCCGAGGACATGATCCGCTCGCCGTCGAAATCGAGGCCGGGCAGGGAGCGGGGCGTCGAGCCGGTGGCCAGCACCAGCGCCCTGGTGCCGGTGATCTCGGTCCCGTCGGAGACGCGGGCCACCCGGCCGGCGGCGTCGGCCACCGAGCCGGTCCCCGGGAACACCGTGACCTTGCGCCCCTTGAGCACGGACTCGAGGCCCTTGGTCAGCCGGTCGATGACCGCCTGCTTGCGCTGTTGGGAGACGGCCAGGTCGAGGGCCGGCTGGCCGGCGTCGACACCGAACTCCTTGGCCCCGGCCACGGTCCGGAACACCTCGGCGGTCTGGAGGAGCTCCTTGGCCGGGATGCAACCCCGGTGCAGGCAGGTGCCGCCCACCCGGGACTCCTCCACCAGGCCCACGGACAGGCCGGCGGCGGCTCCGTAGAGGGCGGTGGCGTAGCCGCCGGGCCCGCCCCCGATCACCACGACATCGAATTCCTGGGCCATCAGCCCCTCCCGGGTCGGGTTCCGGGCCTCAGCATAGGACCGGCATGTGACCGGCCGAGACTTGCCCGCTCGTACACCTGTTCGCTAGTCTGCACCCGCCTGGCCCCGACGCCAGGCCGCCTCGGGATTCGCAGGGCGCAACTGCTCCCCATCCGGTTGCCGTCACCCGCCCTGGAGGGGAACATGGTCCTCGATGAACGGTCCCGCCACGAGCTCTACCTCAAGCTCGAAGAGATCCTCGGCCCAGATCGGGCAACGACGCTGATGGAGCTTCTCCCGCCCGTGGGCTGGGCCGATGTCGCCACGAAGCGCGACCTCGACAATCTGGAGCTGCGCTTACGGGCCGACTTTGCCAACCAGACCCGGACGATCGTCCTCGCCATGTCCGGGATCAACATGGCTCTCCTCGGAGTGACCCTGGGAGCAGTCTTCGCACTCAGCTGAAAACTGCCGCGGGGTCACCCGGCAAGCAGGAAGGCGAGGGCCCCGGCGACGAGGATGGCCACGCCACAGGCCAGGGCGGTGAGGATCAGGAACCGGGTGCTCATGCCGCCCCATGATCCCTGCCGGAGCGGCGAGCATGCGCAATCGGGCCGGGGTCGGCCGCGTAGAGTTCTTGCTGTCGTCCCCCGAGGAACGAGCCTGCGTGCGCCTGGCCAGCCGCTTCGACAAGGAGAAGAACCCGCTCCCCGAGGGCACCCTGTCGGTGGGGGCGGGCCTCATCATCAGCGGGATCACGGCCTACGGCTTCCTGGCCATCTCGGCCCGGGCCCTGGGACCGTCCCGCTACGCCCCCCTCGGCGTGCTGTGGGCCCTCATGTTCGTCGCCGGTCCGGGCTTCTTCCTCCCCCTGGAGCAGGAGGTGGGCCGGGCCCTGGCCGAGCGCCGGGCCCGGGGCCTGGGCGGCGGCCCGCTCATCCGCCGGGCGTGCCTGGCCGGCGGAGCGGTCGCCACCCTGTTGATCCTGGCCACCGCGGCGAGCGGCAACCTGCTCCTCACCGAGCTCTTCGACAGCAAGGGCCTGCTCCTGGCCGGGTTCATGTTCGGCCTGGCGGGCTACTTCGCCGAACATCTGCTGCGGGGCACGCTGTCGGGCAACGGCCGCTTCGCCACCTACGGCCTCGTCATCGGCTCCGAGGCCGTCCTGCGCCTCGCCGCCTGCGCCGTCCTGGCCGTGGTGGGAGTGGAGACGGCCGGCCCCTACGGCCTGGCCCTCGGCCTCGCCCCCTTCGCCGCCACCGCCATCGGGGTACGCCGGGAGCGCCGCCTGGTGACCCCGGGCCCCGATGCCCCCTGGGCCGAGCTGACGTCCGCCCTCGGCTACCTCCTGGCCGCCTCGGTACTGGCCCAGCTGCTGGTGAACTCGGGGGTCCTGGCCGTCAAGCTCCTGGCCTCGGAAGGCGAGGCCGACGTCGCCGGTCGCTTCCTCAACGGGCTCATCATCGCCCGGGTGCCCCTGTTCATGTTCCAGGCCGTCCAGGCGTCGCTCCTGCCGGCGCTGGCCGCCCACGCCGGGGCGGGTCGGGACGAGGACTTCCGGGCCGGCCTCCAGCGCCTCCTCGTCGTCGTCGTCGCCATCGGGGTCCTGGCCACCATCGTCGCCTGGGCCATCGGCCACGAGGTGGTCGGGCTGCTCTTCGGCGCCGGCTTCGAGCTCACCCGAACCGACCTGGGGTACCTGGCGGGGGCCAGCGCCGCCTACATGCTGGCCCTGGCGCTGGCGCAGGCCCTGATCGCCCTGTCGGCCTATGCCCGGGTGGTCATCGGCTGGGCGTCAGGCATCGCCTGCTTCGGCGTCGTCACCGCCACCCAGTCCGGCCTCCTCCCCCGGGTCGAGAGGGGGTTCCTGGCCGCCTCGGTGACCGCCGCGATTGTCATGGGCATCCTCCTCGCCACCCGCATGGCCAAGGGCATCGTCGCCTCCACCGGCAAGCTCACCGATGCCGCCTTCGAGGTTCCCATCGAGCCCTGAACGGGGAATACCAGTGACGGGCGCCCGTCCGGAACGGTTTGGCGCGCCGCTGTAGCCTCTCGCCCATCAAACCGGGACCCCCCTCCGCATGAGCAATGAGCCGCTGACCTCCCGCCCGGACGTGTTTCCCGCGTCGACCGGTGTCCCCACCCGGCCCCAGGCGCTCCCCGCCGCGGCGCCGGTGGTCGAGCAGGGCTGGCGTTACACCCTCCTCGGGGGCCTGATCCGCACCGCCCGGCCGAAGCAGTGGATCAAGAACATGCTCGTCTTCGCCGCCCCGGGGGCGGCCGGCGTCGGGTTCGAACCGGCCACGCTCGGTCCCGTGCTCGCCACCTTCGCCGCCTGGTGCCTGGTGTCGTCGGGCACCTACTTCCTCAACGACGTCATGGACGCCGCCGCCGACCGGCACCATCCCCGCAAGCGGCACCGCCCGGTGGCGGCCGGGCTGGTGTCCCGGCGGATGGCCACCGTGAGCGCCGTGATCCTGCTGGCCGTCGCCATCGGTTCCCCGTTCGTGTGGGGTGCGCCGGTCGTGGCCGCCGTCCTGGCCGCCTACGCCACCGTCACCATCTCCTACAGCCTCTGGCTCAAGCACGAACCGGTCATCGACCTGGCCGCGGTGGCCTCCGGCTTCGTCCTGCGGGCCATCTCGGGGGGCGTGGCCGCCGGGGTGCCCATCTCCACCTGGTTCCTCATCGTGGCCAGCTTCGGCTCGCTGTTCATGGTGGCGGGCAAGCGCCACGCCGAGCACGTCGACCTGCGCGATGACGCCCGCCGGGTTGCCCACCGGACCACGCTCGAGGCCTACTCCCCCGCCTTCCTGCGCTACGTCCGCACCGTCTCCTCCTCGGTGGCCATCACCGCCTACTGCCTGTGGGCGTTCGAGAAGGCCAATGCGGCCGCCGGGTTGGGCGTCGCCTTCAAGCTGTCCATCCTCCCCTTCGTGCTCGCCATCTTCCGCTACGCCCTGCTGCTCGACGCCGGCCGGGGCGACGCCCCCGAGGAGATCGTGCTCTCCGACCGGACCCTCCTGATCCTCGGCGTGGTCTGGGTGGCGACCTTCGCCGTCGGGGTCCATGCCGGCTGAGCGCGAGCCGTCCCCGCCGCTGCTGGCGGGCTGGGGTCGAACGGCTCCCAGTGCCCCCGCCGCCCTGGAGCACCCCGGGTCGGCCAAGGAGGTGGAGGCCGCCCTGGCCGCCCCCGGCGGGCGCGGCCTCGTCGCCCGGGGCCTCGGCCGCAGCTACGGCGACGCGGCCCAGAACGCCGGCGGGACCGTGCTCGACGCCACCGGCCTGGCCGGCATCTCGGCCCTGGACCTGGGCGCGGGCGACGTCACGGTGGAGGCGGGGACGAGCCTGGACACGCTCATGCGCCTCCTGGTGCCCCTCGGGTGGTTCCCGGCCGTGACCCCCGGGACCCGCCAGGTCACGGTGGGCGGCGCCATCGCCGCCGACATCCACGGCAAGAACCACCACGTGGACGGGAGCTTCGCCAGCCACGTCGTCAACCTGGAGCTGGCCGCGCCGACGGGCACGTTCACGCTCACCCCGGGCGGCGCCGACGCCGATCTGTTCTGGGCCACGGCCGGCGGCATGGGCCTCACCGGCGTGGTGACCCGGGCCACGCTGCGGCTGCTGGCCGTGGAGACGGCCCACATCGCCATGGACACCGAGCGGGCGGCGGACCTCGACGACGTCCTCGCCCGCCTGGAGGCGGACGACGACAGCTACCGCTACTCGGTGGCCTGGATCGACTGCCTGGCCCGGGGCCGGGCCCTCGGCCGTTCGGTGCTGACGAGAGGTGACCACGCCCGCCTGGAGCACCTGCACGCCCGCCGCGGTGCTCACCCGGATCCGGCCACCGCCCTCCGCTTCGAACCCCGCGCCGCCCTCCCCGCCCCACCGTGGGTCCCCTCCGGTCTCCTCAACCGGCTGAGCATCCGGGCCTTCAACGAGGTGTGGTTCCGCAAGGCGCCGGCGCGCGAGACGGGCCGGGTCGTCCCCCTGGCCGCCTTCTTCCACCCCCTCGACGGCATCGCCGGCTGGAACCGCCTCTACGGCCGGAGGGGGTTCGTCCAGTACCAGTTCGTCGTCCCCTTCGGAGCCGAGGCCACGGTGCGGGCCGCCCTCGAACGACTCGCCGGTGGCGGCTGCGGGTCCTTCCTCGCCGTCCTCAAGCGCTTCGGGCCGGCCAACACCGGCCCGCTGTCGTTCCCGGCGCCGGGCTGGACGCTGGCCCTCGACCTGCCCGTGGGCCCCGCCGGACTCCCCGGGCTCCTCGACGGCCTCGACGCCCTGGTGGCGGAGGCGGGGGGTCGGGTGTACCTGGCCAAGGACGCCCGGCTGCGCCCCGAGCTGCTCCCGGCCATGTACCCCCGCCTCGACGAGTGGCGGGCCGTCTGCGAGCGCGTCGATCCCCACGGTCGGATACGTTCCGACCTGTCCCGCCGGCTGCGCCTCAGGCCCGGGCCGCCGGCCGGGCGGTGATGACCAGGGCGTAGGCGAACAGGGATGGGCGCAGGTTGCCGATGGCATGGGCCATCCGGCACAGCATGGGCGACTTCACCAGCGGCACCGGCACCGAGGCCACGATGTCGGTGACCTCGAACCCACCCTCCCGGAGCATCTGGACGGCGGTCTTCTTCGTGTAGAAGCGGAGGTGGGTGCGGTCGAGAATGCCGCGGTCGGTGTAGCGGAACCGTCCCGCCAGAAGCCCCAGCCGGATGGCCCAGTTGGCCACGTTGGGCAGGCTGACCACCAGGGTGCCGGTGGGATCGAGACGGGTCGACAGCCGGCGGAGGACAGCCGGGGGATCGGGCAGGTGCTCGAGCGTGTCGGCGAACAGCACGAGCTGGTAGCTCTCGGCCAGCTGGTCGAGGTCGAGGTCGGCGAGGTCGCCGATCCACACCCGGTCGCACACCTCCATGGCCTGACGGGCGGCCTCCGCCTCGATGTCGGCGCCATCGACACGCCGGCCCGCGTCCACGAATCGCCGGGCCAGGTACCCGCTGGAGACGCCGCCCTCGAAGATACGATCACCGGGTTTGGTGTGGCGGAGTACCGCCTGTTCGACAAGCCAGTGGCCCCGGTATGGGATCGCCTGGAGCTTCACGTAGCCTTGATCGTGGCCGGTCGGGGCGTGTGCCGGGCTGTGCATGGCCCGACTCTACGACGGGGAAACCCGCGGCCGGAGTGTCCCCCCGGGAGGATTGTGAACGACGCCTTCGCCTGGCCCCAGTCGGTGCTCGTCCTCGGCGGGGGCTCCGACCTCGGCCAGGCCATCACCGGGGCGCTGGTGGACCGCCGGGCCCGCACCGTCGTCCTCGCCGGGCGGGCACCGGAGGACCTGAAGCCGGCCGCCGACCGGCTGCGGGGAGCGGGGGCCACCACCGTCGATCTGGTCGCCTTCGACGCCCTCGACACCGGGACCCACCCCGCGGTCCTCGACGCGGTCTTCGACCGCCACGGCGACATCGACCTCGTGCTGGTCGCCTTCGGGGTCCTGGGCGAACGGGACGACGCCGACCACGACCCCGAAGCGGCCCTGGACGTGCTCCGCACCAACCTCGTGGGTGCCGCCTCGGCCTGCCTGGCGGCCGCCCGCCGGCTGCGGGGCCAGGGCCACGGCACCCTCGTGGTGCTGTCGTCGGTGGCCGGCGAGCGGGTGCGGGCGGCGAACTTCGTATACGGGGCGTCGAAGGCCGGGATCGACGGCTTCTGCCAGGGGTTGGGCGACACGCTGGTCGGCAGCGGCGTGCGGGTGCTGATCGTCCGCCCCGGGTTCGTACCCACCAAGATGACGGCCGGCCGGGACCGGGCGCCGTTCTCCACCACTCCTGAGCAGGTGGCCGAGGTGGTGGTCCGGGGCCTCGAGACCGGGGCCGAGGTGGTCTGGGCCCCGCCCTTCCTGCGCTATGTGATGGCGGCGGCCCGACACCTGCCCCGGTCCGTGTTCCGGAGGTTGAAGGCCTGAGCCGGACCGTCGCCGCCTTCGACCTCGACCGCACCCTCACCCGGCGCGACACGCTGGTCCCCTTCCTCCTCCGGGCCCGGGGCCGGGCCGCCACCGGATGGGCGGTGATTCTCCTGGGGCGGGAGCTGGCCCTCGGGCTCACCTCCGACCATCGCCGGGATGCGGGCAAGGAGGCGTTCCTGGGCCGCCTCCTGGCCGGGCGGGAACTGGAGGCGCTGACCCCGGTGGCCGAGGCCTTCGCCGCCGACATCGTCGCCTCGGGGCTTCGGCCCGACACCGCGGAGCGCCTGGCGTGGCACCAGGCGCAGGGCCACGAGACGGTCATCGTCTCCGCGTCGCCGGAGCTCTACGTGGCGCCCC
>JBOGFO010000595.1:0-5187 GCA_050743445.1 Acidimicrobiia bacterium | reverse complement strand
TCGGTCGCCCGCAGCCCCAGGCGGTCGAGGGGCTCCAGGGCCAGCGCCTCCATGATCTGGGGCGCCGATCCGCCCGCGCTGACCGGGTGCTTCCCGACGGCATCGAGCCGCAGGCGGGGCGAGCACCCGTCGTCGGTTTCCACCAGCGCCGCTGCGCCACCCATGACGTCCTCGAGCACGGGGAGGTCGTGGGCGAGGTGGCCCTCGAACTTCATGCCCAGCTTGGCCAGCGAGCCGCCGGCGATGACCGCCACCCGCCCGAACACACCGGCCGCCACCAGGCTGGCGGCGATCACCAGGGCGGGGACGGGGGCGGCGCAGAAGTCCTTCACGTCGGCACCCGACGCCCGCAGCAGCCCGGCCTGTTCGGCCACCGCCTTGGCCATGTTCCCGCCGCCGCGCTGGTAGCGGTCGCCGATCGCCTCTTCACCGCAGCCGAGGACGTAGTCGACGGAGGCGGGATCGATGCCGTGGGCATTGAGGAGGTGCAGCAGCGCCAGGGTGGCGGTCGCCTTGCCGGCCAGGTTCTCCAGCAGGACGGCCGCCGAGAGGGTCTCGTCGCGGTCGTGGGCCCGGCGCACCACGGCCAGTGGCGCACCGGACGAAGGGGTGCCGGGGGAAGGAGTGCCAGGGGAAGGGTTGATTGCCAGGGCACCGGGTTCGGCGGCGGCCGCCTCGGTGTCGCCCCGGTGGGCCTCGATCCGCTCGAGGTCGATCCACTTCGCCAGGGAGTGACGGCCCAGGGCGGCGACGGCCTCGTCGCATCCGGCGGGGGCCAGGGTCAGGAGGTCGAAGCTGTCCACCGCGGCCAGCAGCCCGAGGAACTCGGCTTCGGGCATGACCTCGCCGGCGGGGCCGAAGCGGCGGGCTTCGTCGCCGTCGCCGGGCGTTCCCGCCCAGGGCCGGGTGGGCAGGGCCCGGGGATGGAGGGCGCCCAGGTAGGCCTGGTGGGGCGGGTAGGCGACCGCGTCGGCGTGGTCCCGCAACGAGGCGGAGAAGCGCTCCTCGAGGTCCGGGCGGTCGGGCAGGGTCCGCCCCGGCTTGGACCCGAAGCGGGCCAGGCGCGGCGTGTGGGCGAGAACCTGGGTGGCGGCCACGACGACCGGACCGCGAGGCGTGGTCATGTCAGGCCGCCCCGGCGCCGTCGACGGCGAAGACGGTAGGTCCCTGGACCGGAGTGGAGACGGCCTCCAAGGCCACCTCCAGCAGCCGGCGCCGCCAGGCCCGCTCTCCGGCGGGTCCGAGGTCGGGATCGCCCGTCGGGTAGGGGATGCCGCGGGTGGGGACGATGCGAGGCGCGCCGACCCGCAGGGCGATGCCGACCAGGTTGCACAGGATCACCGTGGGGATTCCCGCCCGTTCCAGCTCCTTCGCAAGCGTTGACCCGCAACGCGTCCCTGTCCCTCAAGTGGCGGTGAGGATGGCGGCCCTCACCTCCGAGCGGCGCAGGTCGGCCGCCCACTCCACCCCGAAGCGGCGGGCATTGGCCACCGCCGTTCCGTTGCCCGCCGTCACCAGGAACTCGCCGTGGAGGCGGCCGATGGCGCCTTCCCGTTCCAGCTCCCGGGCCACGTCGAGGGGCAGGATGCGATGCGGGTCCTCGTTCGCCCACGTCGTCGAGAACCCACCGTGGACCGAGCGCCAGTGCCCGGCGGGCAGCGAATCCACCCCGTCGAGGGGGTAGCGCAGCCAGCGGGTGGCACGGGCCGACTCCAGCCCGTCGGGGTTCGCGTCGGGCACCAGGGCGCCTTCGGTGACCAGCGCCACCAGCGCCTGTCGGGGGTCGTCCACCGGCGGGGCGGGGGTGACCTGGTCGAACGCCGGGAGGGGGACCTCGGTCTGCTCCCGGTCGCCCCCCAGGCGGGCCAGCAGGAGGTCGACCGCCCGCTCGGCGGCGGACGCCTCGGCGATGACCGCCCGGCGGGGGATCCGCCCGGCCCGGCCATCGTCCCGGGTGATCGGCTCGCCCCGGGCCACCTTGCGGGCCGTGGGGGCCAGAGAGGCCAGGGAGGCCTTCATCTCCCGGGCGGTGGCGCCGACGCCGACCACGGGGGCGATGCCGGCGTCGTCGAGTCCGGGGTTGTCCTCGTGCATGGCCGCCAGGGCCGGAATGCCGGCGTTGGCGGCGGCGGAGGCCACCCGGGCGCAGGCCAGGCCGTAGCGGCCGCTGCCGAAGGCCGGCCCGGCGATGACGAGCCCGGGTTTTGCTTCGGCGACCAGGGCGAGGATCTCCTCGGCGGCTCCGGGGTTGCCGGCGGCGTAGTCGTCGCCGCACCAGACCGTGGCCACGATCTCGAACCCGTCGCCGAGCAGGGCCTGCAGGGGTTTCCCGGGGCCGACGGGCCCGTCGACGCGGGCGGGCGGCTTCCCGGCCCCCTCCTCTCCACCGGAGCCGGCGAAGAACTGGTTGATGTAGTGCACGACTCGGATCACGCCGCCTCCCGGCAGGTGAGGCGCCCCCAGCCGAGGGGGCTGAGCGAGCAGTAGACGACCGCCGTGGGCACCTCGAGGGCGGCGGCGGCCGGCGAGGCCAGAAGATCGAAGCGCTCCCCACCCAGCGCCCGTTCCACCGCCGGGAGGGCGATGCGCTCGTCGTAGTTGCCGGTGCTGACCATGGCGGTGGCCCGTTCCGGAGGCACAACGAGGGGCGGGGCGGTGCCGTCGGGGCCCGCCATCTCCGCGAACAGGCCCACCGCCGGGATGCCGAGGTCCTCCAGGGCGTCCATCTTGAGGGCCATGTCGGCGTCGGCGTTCCCGGCGCCCTCCTTGGTCACCACGGCGGCGTCGATCCCGATGGCGGCGCACAGGCGGGCCGCATGGGCCGAGATGAGCTCCTTGCCGGCCTGATCGACCGGCTCCGGGCAGATCACGACGCCGGCGAGGATGAGGTCGCGGCCGTGGCGGACCCGCAGGGCCTCCAGGACCGGGTGGTTCTGGTGCATGTACGTCGGGTTCTTGAGCCCCGGATGGCCGAACTGCCCGCTCACCACGACGCCGTCGTCGAGGGCGCCGGGATCGATGAGCGCCGGCAGGCCCCCGCGGAAGCTGCGGCCGTACACGAACACGTCCTTGAACAGGCCCTGGGTCTGGAGGTTGGTGATCGCCACCACCCGGGGGAGGTCGAGGTGGCGGTCTCCGGCGGTGGGGACCTCCTCGGTGGCGTCGGGCGGCGCCTCGAGGGCGGCCTCGGCCAGATGCGAGGCCAGTTTCAGGAGGCCGCGGCGCAGGGCGTCGTCGACGTCCTCCCAGGGGGCGGAAGCGGCCGGTTCGAACTCGACGACGAGATTGCGGGTGGCTCCGAGCGGCGAGAGCGGCGCCGCCGGACCGGACATGTCGACGAGCGCCTCCTGGGCCCGGGGCAGGAACCCGGCGGCGACGACGGCGGCGCCGCGCAGGATGTGGGTCTCGCCCCGGCCCTGAGCCCGGAGCGGGCCGACGAAGCCCGGGAAGATGCCCCCACCCCCGGGGCCCTTGGTGCGGGGCTCCACGGAGTCGAGGACCTTGACGATGCGGACGGAGTCCCCCGGACAGGCCCACGACAGCCGGACGGCGCCGAGGGCAGGATGGGCCACCAGCGCTTCCACCTCGCCCCGGTCGACCGTGAGGACGCCCTGGGCATAGCGGGTGCCGGAGCCGAATTCCACGTCCCGCACAACATGCACGACGCGGGTGAGCCCGAGCGCCCGGCCCACCTGAGCTGACTGCCGGTGCTCGCCCATGACCTCCTCGTCGTCGTGGTTCTCCAGCCCGGTGGCGCCGACGATACGGAAGCGGCCCGGCCCGAGAATCCCCCAGGGGAGCGAACGGCCGGGGGGCAGCCGATGCCGCTCCGGGGCTCGGTCAGCGAGATGCACAAAAGTGGACAAAGGGGGTGTTGCCGAGCGCCGAATTGGAAAGAAGTACCAGTATGAGCAGATTTGCAGCAGCCCTCGCACTCCTCGCCATCATCGGGGTGGGTCTCTTCATCGGCTTACGCGAGACCGGCGTCATCGAAGGCGGCAGTGCCTCCAGCATCCTGGATGACACGACCACTTCGACGAGGGTGAAGCGCACCACGACGTCGACGTCCGCGTCCTCCTCCGCCGCCGACTCCTCCTCCACCACGTCGTCGTCCCCGTCCTCCACCAGCACCACCACGGCCGCGCCGGCCGACGCGGCCGCCACGACCACGACGTCCACGGCGCCGGCCTCCGGTCCGACCACGTCAGTGCCGGGGGGATCGGTCCCTGACTGCGGCCGGGGCGCGGCTCGCGCCGTCGCCGGCGTGACGACCGTCGAAGGCGCCTACGAGGTGACGGCCAAGGTGAGGAACGAGGCCGACCGGGCGGTCGAGATCGACACCCTGGTCGTGAAGGTCACCTATCCCGGACCCCGCACGGCCAACTACCCGGCGGACCCCGCCAAGTTCGCCGGCACCCGGATCGAGCCGGGTCAGGAGGTGACGTTCGCCATGCGCGAGAGCCGGGCCACGGAATCGCCCACCGCGTTCGAGGTGGCGGAGTTCTCCTACCACACCGCCGATCTGCCGCAGTGCAAGTCGTCCTGACCTACCGAGGGTGCTGTATTGCTGACCCGGCCGGCCGGCATCAGCCGACCAGTGTCAGTCGACCCGCATCAGGAAGGTGCGCTTGATCTCGGTGATGAAGCGCATCTCCCGGGCGCCGACGAACTCGCCCGCTTCGACGTGCTCACCGGGGAAGGCCCGCATCTGGCATTCGGGGAACTTGCCCCCCACGCTCTTCAGCGATCCGGTTCCGTCGGTCGAGCGGTAGAGGTTGACGACCTCGTGTGAGGCGGTCACCAGCATCTTGCCGTCAGCCGACTGGCGGGCGACCGAGACCGAGTGGCTGTTCATCAGCTTCCCGATGTAGGTCGGCTTGTTGGTGACGCCGGCGGTCAGTGTCTCGAAGCGGTACATCCGGGCGCTGGGGCTGGTCTTGGTCACGAGGACGAGATAGCCCTTGGACATGAAGGCGGCCTCGGTGTTGTAGCTGCCGCTCGGATAGGCCCAGCGGTACTCGTTGACCGCCGTCACGGTGGTCACGGCATCCGGATCGGGCTCGATGATCTCGTAGATCTTCTTGTTGTTGATGGGCCCGCCGTTGTCGACCACCCACAGCCGGGCGACCCCGTCGGTGCCGATGGTGTAGGTGATCTCCTCCCAGTCGCCGTTGACGGCGTTGTCGA
>JBOGFO010000594.1:0-6084 GCA_050743445.1 Acidimicrobiia bacterium | reverse complement strand
CCCACCCTCCCGGGCCGCTGGCCCCGCGTGCTCCCGGTGGAGGTGTCGGCGGCCAGGCCGCCCCGGGCATCGAGCGCCACCGCGCCGACCGTGCCGAGGGCGAGCCCCCCGATATCCCCGGGGTCCGGGGTGTCCCCGATATCCCTGTCCTCGAACCAGCTGGCGGGGGCGAAAGCGAGCCCGGCCGCCCAGGCGAAATCGACGGCGCCGTCCCCGACGAGGAACACATGGCGGCCGTCGTCGAGCACGGCCCGGGCGGCGGCCACCGGATGTTCGAGCCCGGTCACGGCGGCAACCGCTCCGATCCGCCGGCTGGTGCCGTCCGCCACGCCGGCGTCCATCTCGACGGTTCCGGCCGCGGTGGCGACGGAACCCCGTCCGGCGTTGAAGCCACCGTCGGCCTCCAGCACCTGAACGGCGGCCACGACCGCGTCGAGGGCGCTCCCACCCGTCCGGAGAACCTCATGACCGGCCTCCAGGCTGCGGGCCAGGCCGGCGAGACGGGCCTCGTCCTGGTCAGCGGGCCGGGGATCGCCCGCCCCGCCGTGGACGGCGATCGTGACGCCTGACTCGGACTGCGGGTTCGGGCTCCCCATGGCCGGGTGGACTGTATACGGGGGAGCCGGGTCAACGAGGCCGGCCGGTGCCGGCCGCTTCGGGAGGGTCGACGCTCCGGAACCAGCGCCACAGCGCCAGGTCGTAGGCACCCTTCACCACCCCGGCGATGAGGAAGGGGAACCCCAGGGCGACCGTCTGCGCCGCCCCGGCCAGCACGGGCCCGGCGGGGCGGACCACCGCCCGGGCGGTGTTCGTCCACACCGCCGCCGCGGTGCGTTCGGCGGGATCGACGAGGGCCATCACGTATGCCTGGCGGGTGGGAACGTCCATCTGGGACAGGGCCACCCGCACCAGCAGCAGGGCAACGGCCACCGCCAGGTTGGGGGCGAAGGCCATGGCGCCCAGAGCCACGTTGGACGGCAGGTGGGTGAAGACCATGGTGGGGAGGAGACCGAAGCGCTCCGCCAGGCGGGGGGCGACGAGCATCGACGCGGTCTGGAGGACCCCCACGGCGAAGAAGGCGACGCCGAGCACTCCGATGGAGGCATCGAAGCGGACGGTCAGCCAGAAGGCGATGAAGGACTGGACGACGAAGCCGCCGCCGAAGGAGTCGACGGCGAAGAGCCCGGCCAGGCGTGTGACCTGCGGGCGCGACGACCGCAGCGGCGCCGGGGCGCCGGAGACCGGCCCGCCTTCGACCTCCACCGCCGGGGACAGGCGGGCGGCGAGGCCGGCACCGACGAGGGCGACGGGGACGAAGACGAGGAAGGCCCGCTCGTCCCGGGGGGCGGCGGACCAGACCTCGCGGAGGGGCCCGAGACCGCCGGCGGCCAGGGCCCCCAGCGACCCGGCGGCGGTGGCCACCGCGTTGTACACCCCGAAGCTGCGGACCCGGTCCTGACCGGCGCGGACGCCAGCCAGCATCGTCTGCTCCAGGGAGGTGAAGGGCCCGGACTCGACGACCTCGGTGGACAGGGCCCCGATGAGGCACACCGCCACGAGGAGCCAGACGTTGTCCACCAGGGCGAAGGCCAGGCCGGTGAGGCCGAGGGCGAGGTGGAGGACGAGGTAGCAGCGCCGGCGGCCGACGCGGTCCCCGAACCGGCCCACGAGCAGGGAGGCGATGACGGTTCCCGCCAGCACGGCGCCGAGCACCAACCCGGCCTGACCGGTCGAGAGCCCCCGCCGCTCGAGGGTGACGCCGAGGAGGACGGCTCCCATCCCGTAGGCGAAGGCCCGGAGCGCCTGGGCGCTGAGGATGCGGCGGACGTCAGCGGGCAAGGTCGCGACACTAACGATCGCCGGGAGCCGTCAAGGACGCGTCAAGATCGCCGGGGCCGCGGGCAAGATCGCGTGAAGGCCGTTCCGCTCCGGGATCCGCTCCCGTACAACCGGATCATGAGACAGGAACGGGATCCGGCAACGCAGGTCGTCGTGGCGCTGGGCGCCCTGGCTCCCCTGGTGATGGGCATGGCGCTGGTCGGCACCCGGGACTGGATCGACAACGCCAACGTGGCCCTGATCCTCACCGCCGTGGTGGTGGCGGCGGGCGCCATCGGGGGGCGGATGGCCGGAGCCATGGCCGCCGTCTCCGCCGCGCTGGCCTTCGACTTCTTCCACACCCCGCCCCACCTGTCGCTCACCATCGACTCCCAGGACGACATCGAGACGACGATCCTCCTGCTCATCGTGGGCCTCACCGTCGGCCAGCTCGCCCGCCGGGCCGATACGGCCAAGGCCCAGGCGGCCGCGGGGAGGAGCGAGCTCGGCAGCATCCACCGCCTCGCCGGACTCGTAGCCCGGGGGGCGGCGAGCGCCGAGGTCGTGGAGGCGGCCCAGACCGAGCTCACCAAGCTCCTCCGGCTCCGTGAGTGCCGGTTCGAGGCGGCGCCCTTCGCCACCCTGGTCGAGGCCCCCACCCTGGAGCGCGAAGGCATGATCTCGGGGAGCCGCTACCGGATGACCCGGAGCGGCGAGCTCGAGCTGGAGCTGGCGGCGGATGGCCTGGTGCTCCCCGTCCTGGCCCGGGGCCAGCTGGTGGGCCGGTTCCTGCTCGACCCCACCCCGGGCGCGGGCGCCTCCCTCGAGGAGCGGATCGTGGCCGTCGCCCTGGCCGACCAGGTGGGGGCCTCCCTGTCAGCCAGCCCCTCTCGCGTCCGCTAGCCCGACGCTCCCGCTCCGATGGGCAACGTCGCCTTGCGTCCGGGGTCGCAACCCGAGGGCAAGGCCGCGCCCGGCGGCAACCGGACACCGCCCGTCTACTCCGTCCTGAAGCGACTCCTCGTCGGTCGGCCGCTCGCCACCCACGAGCAGGAGCACCAGCGCCTGTCCAAGGTGATCGCCCTCCCGACGTTCTCCTCCGACGCGATCTCCTCCACCGCCTATGCCACCGAGGAGATCCTCTTCGTCACCGCGCTCGGTGCTTCGAGCCTGGCCCTCGGGCTCTCGAAGCTCATTCCCCTGTCCCTGGCGGTGGCGATCCTCCTCGCCATCGTCGTGACCTCCTACCGCCAGACGCTCTTCGCCTACCCGAGCGGCGGCGGCTCCTACATCGTGAGCCGGGAGAACCTCGGCGAATACCCGTCGCTGGTGGCCGCGGCGTCGTTGCTGGTGGACTACGTGCTGACCGTGGCGGTGTCGATCTCCGCCGGCGCGGCCGCCGTCATTTCACTTCCCGCCTTCCGGAACCTGGCCCAGAACCGGGTGCTCCTCTGCCTGGCCTTCATCGCCCTCCTCACCCTCGCCAACCTGCGAGGCCTGAAGGAATCCGGCCGCATCTTCGCCACCCCCACCTACGTGTATGTGGTGGTTCTCGGCGCTCTCATCACGGTTGGCCTGGTGCGGTCCTTCGTGGGCGACGTCGACACCGTGGCCTTCGACGCCGACGCCTTCGACGGAGCCCGGAGAGCAGGCGGGAATCTCGGCCTGTTCCTGATCCTGCGGGGCTTCTCGTCGGGGGCCGTCGCCCTCACCGGGATCGAGGCGATCTCCAACGGCGTGCCCGCCTTCCGCCGGCCCGAGGCCCGCAACGCGGCCATCACCATGTCGATCATGGGCGGGCTCCTCGGGTCGCTGTTCATCGGCGTGTCGGTGCTGGCCCACCGCCTCCAGCCCTACCCCAGCCACGACGAGACCGTCATCTCCCAGATGGGCCGCACCATCTTCGGCGACGACAACCCCATCTACCTGATCCTCCAGTTCGCCACCGCCGGCATCCTCATCCTCGCCGCCAACACGGCCTACGCCGACTTCCCCCGGCTGTCCTCGATCATCGCCCGCGACGGCTACCTGCCCCGCCAGTTCGCCAGCCGGGGCGACCGGCTCGTCTTCTCCAACGGCATCCTGTTCCTGGCCGGCGCGTCAGCGGTCCTGATCGTCGCCTTCGGGGGGATCACCAACGCCCTCATCCCCCTCTACGCCGTCGGCGTGTTCACGTCGTTCACCCTCAGCCAGGCCGGGATGGTGCGCCACCACCTCCGCCTCCGGGAACCGGGGTGGCGCAAGAGCCTCGCCATCAATGCCGTCGGTGTCAGCGCCACCCTCGTCGTCCTGCTCATCGTGGCCGTGACCAAGTTCGCCGTGGGCGCCTGGGTGCCGATCGTCGTGATCCCGCTGATCATCGCCTCCTTCAAGGGGGTGAAACGGCACTACGCCGGGATCGCGGCCGCACTCGTCGCCCCCACCGACTGGCGTCCCCCAACCATGAACCACACCGTGGTCGTCCTCGTCGGAGGCGTCCACCAAGGCGTCCTCCAGGCGCTGGCCTACGCCAGGTCCCTGGCCCCGAACCGCCTGTTCGCCACCAGCGTGGTCACGGACGAGGAGGAGCAGGTTCGGCTCGAACGCCAGTGGCAGGAGTACGGGATCGCCGTACCCCTCGAGTTCGTCCACTCGCCCTACCGGGAGCTGACCCGTCCCCTCCTCAGCTACCTCGACGACATCGACGAGCGATGGGACAACGACATCATCACCGTCGTGATCCCCGAGTTTGTCGTCACCCGCTGGTGGGAGCACATCTTCCACAACCAGAGTGCGCTCCTGCTCAAGGGTCGGCTGCTCTTCCGGCGGGGGACGGTCGTGATCTCGGTGCCGTACCACGTGGAGCGCCGGCCGGCGAGGAGCGGCGACATCGTCGTCTGAACCTCGACAAACTGGGAGGATGAGCAAGCGGGGAACGCTGCGCATCTACCTCGGTGCGGCCCCCGGCGTGGGCAAGACCTTCGCCATGCTCAACGAGGGCCGGCGCCGCCTGAGCCGGGGCACCGACGTGGTCGCCGGCTTCGTGGAAACCCATGGCCGGGCCCGCACGGCCGAGCAGATCGGGGACCTGGAAACCGTTCCCCGCCAACGGCTTTCGTACCAGGGCACCACCTTCGAGGAGATGGACGTCGACTCCGTCCTGGCCCGCCGGCCCGAGGTGGCCCTGATCGATGAGCTGGCCCACACCAACGTTCCCGGCAGCCGGCACGCCAAGCGGTGGCAGGACGTCGAGGTCATCCTCGCCGCCGGCATCGACGTGATCTCCACGGTGAACATCCAGCATCTCGAGTCGCTCAACGACGTGGTCGAGCGCATCACCGGCATCCGCCAGCTCGAGACCCTCCCCGACGAGGTGGTCCGCGCCGCCGAGCAGGTCGAGCTGGTGGACATGACCCCGGAGGCGCTGCGGCGGCGGATGGCCCACGGCAACGTCTACGCCCCTGAGAAGGTCGATGCCGCCCTGGCCAACTACTTCCGGCCCGGCAACCTGGCCGCCCTCCGGGAGCTGGCCCTGTTGTGGGTGGCCGACAAGGTCGACGTGGCCCTGGAGGAGTACCGGGAGCGCCACGGGATCAGCGAGCCGTGGGAGACCCGGGAGCGGGTGGTGGTCGCCCTCACCGGCGCCCCGGGCACGGAGGACCTCCTCCGCCGGGCGGCCCGGATCGCGCAGCGCACCCACGGCGAGCTCCTCGGCCTCCACGTCCAGACCGACGAGGGCCTGGCCGGTGCCCCCTCCGGGCTGCTCGACGCCCACCGCCGGCTCCTCACCGAGCTGGGCGGCACCTACCACGAGGTGGTGGGCGGCGACGTCGCCGTCGCCCTCAGCGACTTCGCCCGGGCCGAGAACGCCACCCAGATCGTCCTCGGCGCCAGCCGGCGCTCCCGCCTCCAGGAGGCCGTCCGGGGGTCGGTCATCAACCGGGTGGTGCGCCTCAGCGGCAGCATCGACGTCCACGTCATCTCCCAGCCGGAGTCGGCCGACGGCGCTCCGGGGCCACGGCGCCGGGGCCGGCGGCGCCCCTCGCCGATCAATCCCCGGCGGCGCCTCTTCGGCTGGGCTCTGGCCGTGGCCGGCGTCCCCGTCCTCACCGCCGTGCTGGCCACCCTGAGGGACAGCGTCGGGCTGCCGGCCGCCCTCCTCCTGTTCCTCGCCCTGGTGGTGGGCGGCGCGGCGGCGGGTGGGCGGGCGCCGGCCTACGTCGCCGCCGTCACCGGATCGCTGGCCGCCAACTGGTACTTCACCCCGCCCTTCCACCGCCTCCACAT
>JBOGFO010000593.1:0-1862 GCA_050743445.1 Acidimicrobiia bacterium | reverse complement strand
GCGGCGATCGTGGTGTATTCACGCTGTGTCACTCCACCTCGCGGGTCGACCCACGAGGGCCGACACCGGGGCTCGCCAGTTGGCGACTCGTCATCTAGCGACTCGCTATGTAGCGAGCCACTCGCTATGCTCGGCTCATGCCGGCCGCGAACCCCTTCCATTACGGCACCCCCGTCCGAGGTGACCAGTTCACCGGCCGGGAACGTGAGTTGGAGGCGCTGGTCAGCCGGATGCGCAACGGTGTGAACGTCGTGCTGCTGTCTCCCCGCCGTTACGGGAAGACGTCGTTGCTGCTGGCCGCCGAATCAGAGCTCGCCGGTGACGACCCGCCCGCCGCGGTGGTGAAGGCGAACGTCCTTCGCTGTCGTGACCTGTCGACGCTCGTCTCCCGCCTCACCGCCAGCGCCTACCGGATGCGCGGCGGCCACTGGCACCGGGCGCGCCAGGCCGTGCCCGACTTCCTCCGCCGGCTGCGGCTGCGGCCCACCGTCGCCTTCGACGAGGAAGGACGGCCGACGTTTTCCTTCGAGGCCGGTCTGGCCGCCACCGACGCCGAGAACGTCATCGCCGACCTCTACGAACTGCTCGAGGAGGAGGCACGCCATCGGCCGGTCGTACTCGTACTCGACGAGTTCCAGGCGATCACCGACCACGGCGCCCACCTGCCCAATCTCCTGAAGGCCCTGGCGGACGACCACTCTCACGTCAGCCTGGTCGTCGCCGGCTCCCGCCGCCACCTCATGGAACGCCTCGTCACCGCCCAGGGGGCGCCGCTCTACGGCATGGCGCAGAAACTCGCCCTCGGTCCGATTCCCGACGAGGTCATGGTCGAGTTCCTCCAGGCCAGAGCGCAGGCCGGGGGCAAGCCGATGGGTGATCGGGCCGCCCGTCTTGTCCTGGACGTTGCCGGACCCGTCCCCAACGACATCCAGCACCTTGCCTACGAATCCTTCGGAGTGGCCCGACGGAGGATCGATGCCGCCGCCGTCGCCGACGGACTCGACCAGGCCGTCGCCCACGAAGCCTCCACCTACGCAGAGATGTTCGCCTCCCGGCCGCCGGGGCAACGCCGGGTGCTCATCGCCCTCGCCACCGGGTCCGAGCATTCCGTCTTCTCAGCCGGCTTCGCACGCTCGGTCGGTCTCGCCGGCAGCAACTCCGTCAAGAAGGCGATCGAGGCGGTGGAAGCAGACGAGGTCGTCACCACCCGCGACGGGCGACCCGCCGTCGCCGACCCCTTCTTCACCGCCTGGCTGCGACCGGCTGCCCGACTCGACCCTCCCGGCTGACTCTGATCTCCTCGGCCGAAGAACCCACCGCCGCGCCCAGCGCCGGCCGCCTTCAACGCCCGCACCGGCCTCGCCAACCACTCGTCGGTCCGCAAGGCACTCACCGCCCTCGAACCCGACGAGCTCGTCATCCGCCGGGCCGGCCGCCTCGCCGTCGCCGACCCCTTCCTGGCCGCCTGGCTTCGGACCCCGCCCGCGTAGCCTTCCTCTGGTTGGCCGCCAACCGGTTCCGGACCACCCGACAAAGAATTCGGACATCTGCCGCGTAAGCAACGCCGGGGACGTTCGTTATGATGCCGTAACTATTCAGCCCTCGGCGGCGCAGGCCGAGGAGCTCGCCGACGTGCTATCTACCTCACCCGCCTGGCGGACGTCCTCGACATCGACCTCCTGGCCGCGGCGACGGCGAAGGTGGCAGCCAACGCCCGGCGCCACCCCCGACGAGGTGCGGGGGTCGGTCAGGCGGCCCCGGGGCGGCTGAGCCCTGGGGGCCGCACGGCTCGCGTCCTTCCTGCCGCGCGTCAGCGGCGTTGCCGGCAATCGGCCGAGAGACGGTCGAAGTCGGCCTGGTCC
>JBOGFO010000592.1:0-2019 GCA_050743445.1 Acidimicrobiia bacterium | reverse complement strand
CACCACGACCAGGCCGGCCAGGTCCTCGGCCCGGCCGTAGCCGTAGGGGTAGCGGGCGGAGGCGGGCCGGCGCCCGAGGGAGAAGGCCAGCCACAGCGGGAGGGCGGAGAGGGCGTCGGCGGCGTTGTGGAACGTGTCGTTGAGCAGGGCGACGGAGCCGCTGGCCAGCGCCACCACCAGTTGGATGGCGGCCGTCGCTCCCAGCCCGAGCAACGACAGGCGCAGCGCCCGGACTCCTTCGTCGCTGGCTTCGAGGGCGGAGTCGACGGACGCCGCCGCCTCGTGGCGGTGGGAGAACAGGCCCCGCAGCCGACCGCCCCGGCCGTGGTCGTGGTCGTGGTGGTCGTCGTGGTCCTCGTGCTTGGGCTCGTGGGGCACTACCGGGTGCGTTTTGACCCCATAGCGGCGAAAGTACCCGGTTTGGGCCGGCCCAGAAGCGGGAATGAGCGCACTGGCCTCCAACAGTGGGGAGCGGGCCCCCTTGGATGTACTCCTACTCCTGCGGGTGCCGGCAACGCCGGCGGCTCCTGCCACTGCCCGACGGGCGGTGGCCTCGCTCGCGCCCCATCTCGACGCTGCGGTGGTGGAGGATGCCACCCTGCTGGTGAGCGAGCTCGTGACCAACAGCCTCCGTCACGGGGGCCTGTCGCCCTCCCAGGGCATCGAGGTGTGCCTGCGGGCGTCGCCCCAGACGGTGATGGTGGAGGTGGCCGATCGGGGGCGGGGGTTCGAGGGGCAGCGTCCACGGCCGGTGGCGAAGTCGGTCGACATGACGAACGGGAAGGACGAGCCCAACTGGGGACTCTTCCTTGTCGACCAGCTCGCCTGGCGGTGGGGGATCGCCGAGCAGGGCGACGTGCGGGTGTGGTTCGAGCTGCGGCCGGGCACGCACCGGCCACGAGCGGCAAGTCGGCGCCGGGTTTGAGACGGCGTAGTGAGCGGGTAGCCGGTGGCCATGCGACAGGCGGCGGAGGAGATGGGGATGCAAAGCCGGTTCTCTTTGATCTTGCTGGCCCTGGGGGTCCTACTGCTCTGGCCGGTGCCGCTGGGCGGCGCGCTGCTGCTGGTGACGGCCAGCATCGGCCTGGCCATCGCCTTCGAGTCCGACATGGCTCCCGCCGGGCCTGAGCTGGCCCTGGAGCCGGCCGAGGTGGAGCCCCGGACCCTGTCCTGAGGCTTCCCTCCGGGAAAGCGTCTACTTCACGACCGAGAGCGACAGTCCGAAGTCGCCGTCGGGGTCGGTCCAGAAGCGCAGCGGTGACAGGCCGGCGGCGGCGAGCTCGTCCTCGATGCCCCCGGGACGGAACTTGGCCGAGATCTCGGTCCGCATCTCCTCGCCGGCGGCGAAGACCACCGACAGGTTGAGGGCGCCGACCGTCACCACCTGGTCGACCTGGGAGACGAGCAGCATCTCGATCCACTCGGCCTCGGTGTCGAAGCGGGCGACGTGGTCGAAGCGCTCGGGGGCGAAGTCGGAGTCCAGCTCCCGGTTGATGCGCACCAGGACGTTGCGGTTGACGGCCCCGGTGACGCCGGCGGCGTCGTCATAGGCCGCCTCCAGGCGCTTGACGTCTTTGACCAGATCGACCCCGAGCAGGAAGGCGTCGCCGGGCTGGAGGACGGTGCCGATCCCGCCCAGGAAGCGGGCCCGGGCCTCCGGGTTCAGGTTCCCGATGGTCGACCCGAGGAAGGCCACCAGGCGCCGACCCCCGCCGGGCAGGAGGCCGAGGTCGCCCTCGAAGTCGCCCACCACCGGAGCGACGTCGAGGCCGGGATACTCGATGCCGACGGCCTCGGCGGCCGAGGCCAGCGTGGTCCGGTCCACGTCGAAGGGGATGAAGCGCTCGAGGGTGCCCTCCGCCCGCAGGGCGTTGATGAGCAGCCGGGTCTTCTCCGACGTGCCCGAGCCCAGCTCGATGAGCAGCTCGGCGCCGGTCAGCTCGGCCACCTCGGCGGCCCGGGCGCTGAGGATGGCCCGCTCCCGGCGCGTCGGGTAGTACTCCTCCAGCCGGGTGATGG
>JBOGFO010000591.1:0-2572 GCA_050743445.1 Acidimicrobiia bacterium | reverse complement strand
GCCAGCCACAGGGCGGCGATCCCTCCGACCCAGGGGCGCCAGGCGCCGGTCTCGGCGATCCGGGTGATCTGGCGGCTGAGGTCGTCGATGACATCGGGCGGCAGGATCCGGGCGGCAGCCGGGAAGGCCTCGGCGGCTCGGGCCGCGGGCTCGGGACGCTGACGGCGGGCCTTCAGCCGGCGGATCGCGAACCACACGACGCTGCCGCCCACTCCCCCGCCGGCGGCGATGCCCACCAGCTGCTTGGTCCAGCGGGCGGGCGCCGGCAGCCGCTGTTCGAGCTCGCGGACCTCGCCGTCGATCCGAGACCTCAGGTCCTCGATCTCCTCTACCGTTTCAGCTGCTCTTTCGCCCATTCGACGTCCTCCTTCACGGTCCTCTTGGTCTCTTCAGGGGCCATCGGCGTGCTCTTGGCCCGGGAAGCCCCGAAACTGACCGCCGCAATGGCCAGCAGGGCGAACACGCCTGCCACCACCAGCCGGGACGCCCACGGTCGCAACACGTTGTCGAGGGCAGCGGCCGCCCCCAGGGCGAGGAAGGTGAGGGCCAGGAGTCCCAGCACCCCGGCGGTCGCAGCCGCCAGTCCCGCCTGGATGCGGGCTCCGACCGCCTCGACGATCTCCTGGCGGGCGAGCTCCATCTCCTTGCGCACCAGGGTGGCGCTGTCGGAGGTGATCGACCGGAGAAGCTCCACAGTGGATTGCTCCGACACATCGGTGACATCGACGTCGGAGCGGTGGTTGTCCGCCATCGTCCGGCTCCCTTCGCTGCTTCCGACACTCGGCCGCTGGTCCGTTCCCGGGTTCTCTTACCCAGGGTGGGGCCGGAAGCAAAGCTGGGGGCGCGCGATTAGCAGGCCGGAATCGCCTCGGGCCGCTGTCGCTGGCTCATCATGGTGAGGATGATCCCCGAGGGCGAGTTCTGGGAGAGGGACGTGTCCTTCCGCACCACTGCCGGGTCGGCCGAGCTCGGGTCGTACATGTACTTGGCCCGGCGCTCGGGGACGCCCCCGAAGTAGGCGTAGGGCGTCCCGATGGTCTGGGGCAGGTCCCAGTTGGCGTAGTCCCGCAGGAACTCGGGCGATGGGAAGTGGGTCCAGCCGGTGGCCACCAGGACGGCCGTGGCGGGGTCCCGGGCGGCAACCATCTCGGCCACCTCCGTCCCGACGCCGGCACCCAGGAGCCCCACGGACCCGAACCGGGACGGGGAACGGCCCTCGAAGGTGACGTAGTCGCCCGAGCGCCGCCGCGCCTCACTCGGCGCTACCCCGGAACACGTCCGGGTCGCTGGCCGGCCACTCACCGGGCTTGTAGCGGCGCCCGGGTTCGGTCTCGACGTAGGCGCCCTTCTTGTTGTTCAGCCTCGACGTCTTGTTGCGGTCCCAGTAGATCTCCCGGGCGTCCTGCACCGGGCTGTACCGCCCCGGGGCGAACCGCCACGTCCCGGCCGGGCCGGTTCCGCCCGGATAGGCGTACAGGCCGGCCTCGAAGGTCTCAGGGGTGAGCGCCGGGCCAGCCATCTGCACCCCGAGGGCGATCGTGTAGAGCTGGTAGTAGAGGAGGTCGACCAGCCCGATGGGCTCCTCGTTCGGGCGCATCGCCTTGAAGGCGAAGTAGCCGTAGCTGCCCCGCTGCGGCTGGGGCGTCCCCAGGAAGCTGAGGCCGAAGGCCCGGGACCACTGGTCCTGCTGGTAGAGCTGGCCGGCGCCGTCGGTGTCGGTGAAGGCGGTGCCCGTCACCACCCACTCGGGTTCGTAGGCCTGCTCCTGAGCCTTGGAGGTGAGGAACAGGGGAAAGGCCGGATCGCAGCCGCAGACGACTGTGGTGATCCCGGCGTCGCGCAGCTTGGCGATGACACTGGCCGCCTGGTTGGACAGGGTGTTGATGTCGATCTTGTAGGAGAGGCGGAGCGCGGGCGGGACCCCGGCGTCGCGCATCGTCTTCTCACCGGCGTCGGCGCACTGCTGGTACCACGGGTTCTCGGGGACGATGAGCCCGATGGTGCGGTCCTTGCCCTTCAGGTTCCCGCCGGCGTGCGCCGCCGGCCGGCCCGCCACCCGCTTGATGATGTAGTCGGACACGGCCTCGAGGACGAAGGTGCAGTCGGGCCCGGCGGTCCAGGCGAAGGGCCGGCGCTCGGCGTACCACTCCCGGGACATGACCGGCGCCCCGACGTTGGTGATCTGGCGGCGGGAGAGGGCATCGGCGTAAGGCGTGGTGATGGAGAAGAGCTCGGCGAAGGGCTTGATCTCCTCCGCCGCCTTGACCGCGTCGGCCTCGGCCTCTTCCTGACCGGCCCCCTGGAACTCGGCCAGGATGTCGCCCTTGCCGTCGAAGAACACCGGCTCGATCTTCCGTCCGTAGAACTGGAAGCGAGAGTTGAAGTACTCGGCCAGGCCGGCGACCGTGTTCTTGATCTCTTCCTTGTCGAAGGTGAAGGTCGACTGTGGGCCGTCCTCGGGCCCGATGTTGATCTCGGGGAACTCGAACAGGCGCACCGAGACGCGGACCTTGTCGCCGGTGACGCCCCGATGGGTGGCGCCGCCGTTGTCACCCGAGAAGGCCAGGCAGGG
>JBOGFO010000590.1:0-3765 GCA_050743445.1 Acidimicrobiia bacterium | reverse complement strand
CCCTTCACCACCTCGCGCACCCGGGTGCTGGCCATCGCCTCGGGCAAGGGCGGGGTGGGCAAATCCTCGGTCACGACCAACCTGACCGTGGCCCTGGCCCAGGCCGGCTACGAGGTGGCCGCCCTCGACGCCGACGTGTGGGGCTTCTCCCTACCCCGCATGCTCGGGATCGACCGGCCCCCCATGGTCGTCGACGACCTGATCATCCCGCCCCACGCCCACGGCGTCCGGCTCATCTCCATGGGCTTCTTCGCCCGGGAGGACCAGGCCGTCATCTGGCGGGGCCCCATGCTGCACAAGGCGCTCGAGCAGTTCCTCACCGACGTCTACTGGGGTGAGCCCAAGTTCCTCATCATCGACATGCCCCCCGGCACGGGCGACGTCTCCCTGTCGATGTCCCAGTTCCTGCCCCGGGCCGAGGTGGTGATCGTCACCACCCCCCAGGCCGCGGCCCAGAAGGTGGCCCAGCGGGCCGCCGCCATGGCCCAGAAGGTGAACCTCACCCTGACCGGCGTGATCGAGAACATGTCCTGGTTCCGGGGCGATGACGGCAAGACCTACGAGCTGTTCGGCGCCGGCGGAGGCCGGGAGCTGGCCGACCAGCTGGGGGTGCCCCTGCTGGGGCAGATCCCGCTGGTCCCCGCCCTGCGGGAGGGCGGCGACGACGGCCGGCCCATCACCGTCACCGAGCCGGACAGCGAGGCCGCCCAGGCGTTCACGGAGATCGCCCGGCGCATCTCCGTCGACCTCACGCCCAAGAAGGTGTACCGCTCGGAGCTGCGGATCAACTGATGGTGGCGCGGGGTGGCTGACAGCATCCAGGTCATCCGGCGTGGCCCCGTGGGCGAGATCCGCATGAACCGGCCCCACGTCCACAACGCCATGGGGGCGACCTTCGCCGACGACCTCGGCCCGGCCCTGGCCGAGCTCGAGGGCGACGAAGAGATCCGGGTCGTCCTCCTGACCGGCGAGGGCCCGTCCTTCTCGTCCGGCCTCGACCTCGACGACCTGGCCGCCGGACTGATCGAGATCCCCTGGTTCCGGGCCAACGAATTCCTGTTCCGCAAGTTCGAATCGATGGGCAAGCCCGTCATCGCCGGGATCGCCGGCTGGTGCCTGGGCGGGGGGCTGCAGATCGCCATCGCCTGCGACGTCCGCATCGCCGCCGACGACGCCCGCTTCGGCCTGCCCGCCTCCAAGGAGGCCTTCCTCCCCGGCATGGGGACCTGGCGCCTCCCCCGGCTCGTCGGGATGGGGTGGGCCCGCCACCTCATCCTGTCCGGCGAGCCGATCGACGCCGACGAGGCGCTGCGCATCGGGCTCGTCCACAAGGTGGTGCCCCGGGCGCAGCTCGACGCCGAGCTCATGGACTGGGCCCAGCGTTACGCCGAGGTACCCCCGGCCAGCGTCGCCTGGGCCAAGCAGCTCTGCAACCAGGCCTACGATCAGCCCTTCGAGGGCTTCCTCAACGAGTTGAGCGACGCCATGGCGGTGGTCATCAGCACCGAAGAGCACCTCGCCCTCCGACGGGCCTGGGCCTCTCGCCACGGGCGAAAGGAAACACCGTGAACGCCGTCCTGGCACTCCTGCGCTACGAACCCCTCGTCCGCATCGAGATCGGGCCGCTGTCGATCTCGCCCCACGGGGTGGGCATCGCCGTCGGGTTCCTGCTCGGGGCGACGGTGTTCCTGCGCTGGTGCCGGGAAGCGGGCCTGCCCGACGACACGATCTACTCCCTCGTCAACCGGGCCGCGGTCGGGTCGATCATCGGGGCCCGGGTGGCCTACGTCATCAACCATCCCGGTGACTTCTCCAATCCCCTCGAGATCTTCGCCGTCTGGAAGGGCGGCATCTCCCTGCTCGGGGGCATCGCCGGCGCCATCCTGGCCGGGGTCCCCAAGATGCGGAAAGAGGGCCTGTCCTTCTGGAAGGTGATGGACCTGGCCGTCCCGTGCGTGGCCATGGGCATCGTGGTCGGCCGCATCGGCGACCTGGTCATCGCCGACCACCTGGGCAAGCCCACCGACTTCTTTCTGGGCTACGTCTGCCCGACGGTGGAGACGGGCTCGCCGTGCCTGGCCGCCCCGGGGGAGGCCGTCCACCAACCCGCCCTCTACGACCTGTTCTCGGCCAGCCTCCTGCTGGCGGTGCTGATGCGGATCCGGAAGACCCGGCGCTACGACGGCTTCCTCACCTGTTTCTTCGGCGCCTGGTACGGCGCCGGGCGCATCATCGAGGACTTCTTCCGGATCGACGACACCCACGGCACCGGCCTGACGGGCAGCCAGTGGACGGCGCTGACGGTCATGCTGCTGTGCCTCTACGCCCTGCTCATCAAACGGGACACGCCCTGGCGGAGCGGCCGGGAGCCGGACGGGGAGGTTGCCCCGGAGGAGGCCGGCGACGGACCAGCGGCCGAGGCCGGAACCGAACCGGAAGAGGTTCGACAAGACGTGCCGGGTAGCATGCCGGCGCAACCGCCAGCCACGGGAGACGGATAGCGATGGACGTCAAGATCGGTGTGACCTACTCCCCCAGGGAGCTGTCGGTGGAGCTCGAGGGCAAGGCGGAGGAGATGGTGGCCTCCATCCAGGCCGCCCTCGACAACGGCACGAAGGTCCTGTGGATCACTGACAAGAAGGGCCGGCGGGTGGGGGTGCCGACCGACAAGATCGCCTACGTCGAGATCGGCGAGGAGGACACCGGCAAGCGGGTCGGCTTCGGGCCCGACTGATCCCGGCACCGACCTTTGGACCTGCTCGGCCGCCGGCTGCTGTTCTTCACCGGCAAAGGCGGGGTGGGCAAGAGCACGGCCTCGGCCGCCACCGCCCTGCTGGCCGCCGAGCAGGGCCGGCGGGTGCTGCTCGTCTCCGCCGACGGCCGGGGTGACATCGCCGCCTTCTTCGAGCAGCGCCCCGTCGGGTTCAAGCCGGTCAAGGTCCACCCGGGTGTCCACGCCATGGCCATGGACACGGAGGCGTCGCTGCGGGAGTACCTGCGGCTCAACCTGAAGATGCCCGTCCCCGGGCGGATCGGCCCGCTGGCCAAGGTGTTCGACTTCGTGGCCACCGCCGCCCCGGGGGTCAAGGAGATCCTCACCGTGGGCAAGATCTGCTGGGAGGTCCGGGAGTCGCTCGAGGGCCGCGCCCGCTGGGACCTGGTGGTGGTCGACGCCGCCGCCACCGGCCACATAACCGCCCAGCTGGGAGCACCGGGCGCCATCTCCGAGCTGGTCTCCGTCGGGCCGGTGCGTACCCAGGTGGGGTGGATGGGCGAGATCCTGGCCGACCCGGCGGTGACTGCCCTCAACGTCGTCGTGACCCCGGAGGAGATGCCGGTCCACGAGACGATCGAGCTGGTGGACCGGGTGCGGGCCGAGCTCCCCGTCCCACTCGGAGCCGTGCTCGTGAACCGGGTGCTGCCCGAGCTGTTCACCCATGCCGAGGAGGATGCCTTCGAGGCGCTGCGGACACCGGAGCGGACGCCTGCGCTGGCCAAGGTGGCCGGCGACGGTGTGGAGGACGTGCTCGAGGGGGCGGAGCTGGCCGTGCGCCTCCGGCGGACGCGGGCCGGCCACCTCACGCATCTGCGGGAGACGGTGGACCTGCCCCTCCTCTACCTGCCGGAGATGTTCGTGCGCTCCGGAGGCATGCGGGTCACCCGGATGATGGCGGACGCCCTCGGCGAGGAGCTGGGGCTGTGACTACGGGGACGCCCCGGGCCCCGGGGACTACGGGGACGCCCCGGGCCCCGGGGACTACGGGG
>JBOGFO010000589.1:0-10476 GCA_050743445.1 Acidimicrobiia bacterium | reverse complement strand
CTGGCTGGCCGCCCTCGACGTCGCCTTCGCCAACCGCTACCTCGACGCGGTGCGGGCCCATACCCGGGGTGAAGCCACCCCGGAGGTGTGGCGGATCCTCCTCGACGTCCCCGCCAGCGGGGAGATCCTCCCCCTCCAGCTGGCCATGGCCGGGGTCAACGCCCACATCAACCTCGACCTGGCCTTCGCCGTGGTCAGCGCCTGCCGGGGGCTGGGCCGGCCCGCCATCGACCATGAGGGGCAGCGGGCCGACTACGACAAGGTCAACACCATCTTCGCCGAGGAGATGGAGCGCCTCCTCGACGAGCTCGCCGGCGACGCCCCGGGGTCCGACCTGCTGGAGCGGATGGCCTCCGAGGTCGTGGCCCTGGCCCGGGGGGCGGCGTGGGAGAACGCCGCCTACCTCTGGACGCTGGAGCCGGGCTCGGGTCCGTGGCGGGACCACGAGAAGATCATGGACGAGGTGGCCGCCACGCTGGGCCGGGCCCTGCTCGTCGACCTGCCCGGCTGAGCCGCCCTCAGGCCTCGAGGTCGAGGGTCTGGTCGAGCCCGGTCATCTCGAACACCTTGCGGCCCTGCTCCTGGAGCGAGCGGACCACCAGGGAGCCGCCGCCCTGAGCAAGCCTCGACTGGGCCCGGACCACCACGCCGATGCCCATCGAGTCGATGAACCGCACGCCGCCGAGGTCGAGCACCAGCCGCTCCGCATTCGGCAGCACCGTTTCGAGCCGCTCCCAGAGGAAGGGGGCGGTGAGCACGTCCAGCTCGCCCCGCACGGCCACCGTGATCCCGGCCTCGTCGTCGCTGACGTCGATGTCGAAATCGTCCGGTTCGCTCAGCCGGAAGGTGTTGGGGATGTCCGTCACGCGCTCCACACTGTCACACCCGGTCGGTAAGGTCGATGGCGTCATGGCGCTGCTCGAGGATCCAACCCTGTTCCCGGCCGACCGGTCCCCGCTCGACCTCCCGGCCGAGGGGTTCCACCCCGCGGTGGCCACCTGGTTCGCCCGCCGGTTCCCCGAGGGTCCGACCCCGCCCCAGCAGGAGGGCTGGTCCCACATCGCCGCCGGGCGCGACACCCTGATCGCCGCTCCCACCGGGTCGGGGAAGACGCTGGCCGGGTTCCTGGTCTGCATCGACCGCCTGTACCGGGCCCACGCCGCCGGCATCGACGTCGAGAACACGGCCCAGGTCGCGTACGTGTCGCCCCTCAAGGCGCTGGCCGTCGACATCGCCGAGAACCTCGACCGGCCTCTCCGCGAGATCGCCGAGGTCGCCGCCGAGCTGGGCCTGTCCGCCCCCCGGCTCCGGGTCGGGGTCCGCACGGGCGACACCACGACGACCGAGCGGGCCGCCATGGTGCGCCGCCCGCCGAACTTCGTGATCACCACCCCGGAATCGCTCTACCTCCTCGTGACCGCCGGGCGGAGCCGGGAGATGCTGCGCAGCATCGAGACGGTGATCGTCGACGAGATCCACGCCGCCGCCCGGGACAAGCGGGGGTCGCACCTCACGCTCACCCTCGAGCGGCTCGAGCACGTCGCCAACCGCCGGCCCCAGCGGGTCGGCCTGTCCGCCACCCAACGACCGATCTCCCTCATCGCCGGCATGCTCTGCGGGACCGGGGCCCCCGAACCGCCGGCCCTGGTCGACACCGGCCACCAGCGCGACCTCGACCTCGCCCTCGAGCTGCCCCAGGGCGAGCTGGAGGCGGTGGCTTCGGGGGAGCAGATGGGCGACGTGATCGACCGCATCGCCGAGCTCGTCGGCCAGCACCGCACCACCCTGGTGTTCGTCAACACCCGCCGGCTGGCCGAGCGGCTCGCCCATCAGCTCGGCGAGCGCCTGGGCGACGACGTCGTCGCCGCCCACCACGGGTCGCTGTCCAAGGACCGCCGCCACCGGGTGGAGAGCCGGCTGCGGGCCGGTGACCTCAAGGCCCTGGTGGCCACCGCCTCCCTCGAGCTCGGCATCGATATCGGGCCGGTGGAGCTCGTCTGCCAGGTGGGTTCGCCCCGCAGCATCGCCACCTTCCTGCAGCGGGTCGGCCGCTCCAACCACTCCCGCGCCGGCACCCCCAAGGGGCGGCTCTTCCCGCTCACCCGCGACGAGCTGGTGGAGAGCGCCGCCCTGCTCTGCGCCGTGGTGAAGGGTGAGCTCGACGCCATCATCCCCCCGGTCGCGCCGCTCGACATCCTGGCCCAGCAGATGGTGGCCGAGGTCGCCGCCGGCGAGTGGCGCACCGACGACCTCTACGACCTGGTGCGGCGGGCGCATCCCTACCGCGACCTGACCCGGGAACAGTTCGACGAGATCCTCCAGCTGGTCAGCCACGGCATCACCACCGGCCGGGGACGGCGGGCCGCCTACCTCCACCTCGACGGGGTCAACGGCGAGGTCCGGGCCCGGGCGTCGGCCCGGCTGGCGGCGGCCACCTCGGGCGGCGCCATCCCCGAGGTGGGCGACTTCCGGGTCGTTCTCGAGCCCGATGAGCTGTTCGTAGGCACGGTCAACGAGGACTGGGCCACCGAGTCCATGGCCGGCGACATCTTCCTGCTCGGCACCCACTCCTGGCAGATCCGCCAGGTGAGTGCCGGGACCGTGCGGGTGGCCGACGCCGAGGGCAAGCCGCCCACCATCCCCTTCTGGACGGGCGAGGCCCCGGCCCGCACCGCCGAGCTCTCGCTCGAGGTGTCGGCGCTGCGAGCCACCATCGACGGCTACCTGGCCGCCGGCGACACCGACGGCGCCAAGGCCTGGCTGCGCCTCGCCGCTCCCCTCGACGACGGCACCGTCGACCAGATCGTCGACTACGTGACCGCCGGACGGGCGGTCCTGGGCACTGTCCCCACCGCCACCGACCTGGTCTTCGAGCGGTTCTTCGACGAGGCGGAGGGGATGCACCTCGTCGTCCACTCCCCCTACGGCGGGCGCATCAACCGGGCCCTGGGCCTGGCCCTGCGCAAGCGGTTCTGCAAGTCGTTCAACTTCGAGCTCCAGGCCGCCGCCAACGACGACGCCGTCGTGCTCTCCCTCGGCCCCCACCACAGCTTCCCCTTGACCGACGTCCCCCACTTCCTCAACTCCAAGACCGTGCGGGGCGTGCTGGAACAGGCGGTACTCGATGCCCCCATGTTCCAGAGCCGGTGGCGCTGGAACCTCAACCGGTCCCTGGTCGTCCTGCGCTGGAAGGGTGGGCGGCGCAACCCGCCGCCGATCCAGCGGATGGAGTCCGACGACCTCATGGCCGCCGTATTCCCCCAGGCGGCGGCGTGCCAGGAGAACATCAGCGGGCCCATCGAGATCCCCGACCACCCGCTGGTGCGCCAGACGATGCACGACACCCTGACCGAGGCGCTCGACATCGACGGCCTCCAGGCGCTGCTGGCCGGTCTGGAGACCGGCGCGGTCCGGGCACACTGCCGCGACACCACCGAAGCGTCGGCCTTCGCCCACGAGATCCTCACCGCCAAGCCCTACGCCTTCCTCGACGACGCCGAGGCGGTCGACCGCCGGACCAACGCCGTCCCGCTGCGCCGGGGGCTACCCGTCGACCTCGCCAGCATCGGTCGGCTCGATCCCGACGCCATCGACCGGGTGCGGGAGGAGGTCCGGCCGGAGCCGGGCAGCGCCGACGAGCTGCACGACCTCCTCTTGAGCCTGGTCATCACCCCCGCGCACGAGCCGTGGCGTCCCCTCTTCGACGAGCTCGCCACCCGGGGACGGGTCCGGTGCCGGGTGAGCGACGGCCTCGAGCACTGGTGGGCCACCGAGCAGTCGCCCCTGGCGGCGGTGCTCCTCGAGGGCCACATCGACGAGGCCCATCCCGAGGAGCGGGTGGCCGCGGCCGTGCTCCGGGGGCGACTCGAGATCTCCGGGCCCCTCACCGGCCCGGCCCTGGCCGAGCGCTGCGGCCTGGCGCCGTCCACGGTCGCCATCGGGCTGGCGGTGCTCGAGCACGAAGGCTTCGCCCTGCAGGGCGCGTTCACCGACCCGGAGGCCCCTCCGGCACCGGAGTCGGTCGAATGGTGCGCCCGGCGCCTTCTGGCCCGCATGCACTCCTACTCCCGCAAGACCCGGCGCCAAGCCGCCTCCGAGCCGGTCAGCGCCCAGGACTTCATGCGGTTCCTGCTGCGGTGGCAGCACGTGGCCCCCGACACCCAGCTCCGCGGCCGGGTCGGGACCCGCCTGGTCATCGAGCAGCTCCAGGGCTACGAGGCCGGTGCCGCCACCTGGGAACCCGAGATCCTGCGCCGGCGGCTCTCCGACTACCACCCGACCCAGCTCGACCGGCTGTGCCTCGACGGCGAGGTCACCTGGCTCCGCCTCTCGGCCTGGCAGCCCTCCTCGCCGGAGGCCTCCCCCCGGCGCGCCAGCCCATCGAAGGCCACGCCCATCACCCTCGCCTTCCAGGAAGACCTTCCCTGGCTGCTGCAGATGGCCCGGTTGGCCACCACGCCCGAGGTGCCGGGCGTCGGCGCCACCGCCGAGGTCGTCGAGGCCCTGGCCGCCCGGGGGGCGCGCTTCGTCTCCCAGCTGGCCACCGACACCGGCCGGCTCCGGACCGACATCGAGGAGGCGCTCTGGGACGGCGTGGCCCGGGGGCTGCTCACCGCCGACGGGTTCGCCGCCATCCGTTCGCTCGTCGAGGACCGCCGCCACCCCCACCGGCCCGCGGTGCGCTCGGTGAGCCGCCTCCGGCGGGGGTCCACCGGGCCCAGCACCGCCGCCGGACGCTGGTCCCTCGTCCCCGCCGCCGAGCCGGTCGAAGACCGGGAAGGGCTGGCCGAGGCGGTGGCTGACCAGCTGCTGGCTCGCTGGGGCGTCATCTTCCGGGACCTGGCCGTCCACGAGGGGCTGCCGATCCCGTGGCGGGAACTGCAATGGGCGCTGCGCCGCTTCGAGGACCGGGGGTTGATCCGGGGCGGGCGCTTCGTGGCCGGCTTCAGCGGCGAGCAGTACGGCCTCCCCGCGGCCATGGACGGGCTCAAGGCCATCCGCCGCCAGCCCCGTTCCGGGGATCGGGTGGTGGTCAATGCCTGCGACCCGCTCAACCTGACCGGGGTGATCATCCGCGGCCCCCGCACGCCGGCGGTGCGCACCAACACCGTGACCTACGTCGACGGGCTCCCCGAAGGCGACGGCCTGGACCAGCCGGAGAGCCTCAGCGGATGAGGACCAGCGTCGCTTCCGGCACCTCGGGGTGGAAGTAGAGAGCGATCCCGTCGTCCACCGGCTCCTCGAGGCGGTGGTCGATGACGATGGGCACCTTCTTCCTGGGGGCGAGGGCGGTCTGGATGCCCAGCACCAGCGCACTGACGAGCGCGGTGGCGGCACCCCGCGTCCGCCACCGCGCCTCAACCTTGGTCTTCACCTTCTCGAGGTTACCGGCCCCGGCCCCGCCGGAGCTGCGGGCTAGACCGTGGCCCGGGCTCCCAGGGCCGCCTGGGCGAAGTCGAGCCGGAAGCTCTCCATACGGTCGAGCTGGGCCTGAGCCCGCCGCTCGAGCGCTCCGAAGTCCACCCCGGAGAACGCCTCGTGGGCGGACGCCACCTTGCCCAGCGACACCCACAGGCAGATCTTCCCCTGTATGCCCAGACACAGGGTCTCCACCGAGATCAGGTTCGCCAGCTCCTTCTCCGACGTGCCCAGCTTGAGCCGCGTCACCTTCTCGCCCAGCCAGGCACCCGCCTGTTTGACCGGGTTCCGGGCGGCCCCCACCGCATCCATCAGGCCCTCGAGTGTGCGTTTGTCCTCCTCCACCTCGGCCAGGAACTTGTCCAACCACTGGCCCAACTCGGTTCCTGAGTTCTCGGATGTGAGCCGCTTGGCGATTTCAATGGCCATGACGGAACCGCCGAGGTGGTCGTTCAGGTAGATGTCGATGGGCTGGGGCTCGTTCATGGACCGCTCCTTGATCGGGATCATCTCTGGACCCCATCCCCTTCCAGGCCTCATGGATAAACCCATCGGTCGACACTTCCGTGCGGTCCGGCGAGGTGTGGCGCGGCATGATCGAGGCGCAGACAGCCACAACGAGGAGAAGAGGAATGGCGATTTCGGTCGGCGACAAGATCCCCGACGTGCAGCTGACGATGCTCACCGACGACGGCCTGACCACGGTCCAGAGCACCGAAGTGCTGGGCTCGGGCAAGGTCGTCCTCGTCGGCGTGCCGGGTGCCTTCACCCCCACCTGCTCCGACCATCACCTGCCCGGCTTCGTGCTCCGCGCCGAAGAGCTGACGGCCAAAGGCGTGGACACCATCGCCTGCGTGGCCACCAACGACGCCTTCGTGATGGGGGCGTGGGGCAAAGTTTCCGGCGCCGATGGCAAGGTGGTCATGCTGGCCGACGGCAACGGCGAGTTCACCACCGAGCTGGGCCTGCTCTTCGACCTCACCAGCCGTGGCTTCGGGGTCCGCTCCAAGCGCTATGCCGCCATCCTCGAGGACGGCGTGGTCACCCACATCGGTGTCGAGGAGGGCCCGGCGGTTGACGCCAGCTCGGTCGAATCGGTGCTGGCCAAGCTCTGACGTACAGTCCCGGGCCATGTCGGCCTATGACATGGCTCGGGCTTTGCTGCGTCCACCACTGCGGCGGGGGCTCGCCTGGCGGGTCGAGGGCCATGAGCGGATCCCGGCGGCCGACGCCGCGCTGGTGGCCGCCAACCACATCTCCCTCGCCGACCCCCTGGCCGTCGGCTACCTGGGGGACCTCCGGGGCCGGGAGGCGCGCTTCCTGGCCACGTCGGGGCTCTTCCGGATTCCGCTCCTGGCCGCGGTACTCCGCCGCATGGGCCAGATCCCGGTGGAGCGGTCCACTTCCCGGGCGGCCGACTCCCTGCAGCCGGCCACCGCCGCCCTCGGCGCCGGGGAGCTCGTCGTCATCTTCCCCGAGGGTGGGCTCTCCGCCGATCTCGACCCGGGGCGGGGCCGCACCGGCGTCGCCCGGCTGGCCCGCGCCGCCGGTGTCCCGGTGATCCCGGTGGGCCTGTGGGGGACCCACCGGCTCCACGCCAAGGGCCACGGGCCCCGGTGGCGCCCCGGTCTCGTGGTGGCCGCCGCCATCGGCCGGGGCATCATGGTCGGGCCCGACGAGGACGACCGGTCGGCCACGGACCAGATCATGGACGGCATCAGCGGGCAGGTGGCCGCGGCCCGCCTGCTCTACGGCCAGGCGCCACCGCCGGGCGAGGACGCCTGGTGGGCCCGCCACCGGCGCGCCCAGGCGGAGGAAGCGGAGAACCGAGGATGACTGACCCGGGGAGGTTGGGGTGCGACGTCGGCTGATCGCAACGGTGGTGGCCTCGGCCCTGCTGGCCGGGGCCTGCAGCTCGGGCGGGGGGACGGAGTCCGGAGCCGAGGGCGACGGTGAGAAGGCCTTCTCCATCGCCATCATCGAGCCGGAGCACCTGTTCCCGCCGACCACCAACGCCACCAACGACATGCAGGTGCTCTTCGTCCTCTTCACCGGCCTGGTGGAGTACGACGCCCAGACGGCCGAGCCCGCCAACGCCATGGCCGAGTCGATCGAGTCCTCCGACCAGCAGAACTGGACCATCAAGATCAAGGAGGACTGGACGTTCCACGACGGCGAGATCGTCACCGCCCGGTCGTTCGTGGACGCCTGGAACCACGGGGCCTACGCCCCCAACGCGGCGGGCAACTCCTCGTCGTTCTCCAAGATCGTGGGCTACGACGACCTCCAGGGCGATCCGACGGCCACGCCGCCGGTCGAGCCGGCGGCCAAGGAGATGAGCGGGCTGACCGTGGTCGACGAGACCACCTTCACCGTCGCCCTGAAGGAGCCGTTCAGCCAGTTTCCCATCACCCTCGGCTTCCAGGCCTTCTACCCGCTGCCCAAGGTGGCGCTGACGGACCAGAAGGCGTTCGAGGAGGCGCCGGTGGGCAACGGGCCCTACATGATGGACGGCCGTTGGAACCACGACGAGAGCATCCGGGTCAAGCGCTACGACGGGTACAAGGGTCCGACGCCGCCGGCCGACGCCATCGAGTTCAAGATCTACGTGGCCAAGGAGACGGCCTACCGCGACTTCCAGGCCGGCGCCGTCGACATCACCACCGAGCTGCCCAGCCAGGAGATCCCCGGGGCCAAGCAGGAGTATGGGGAGCGCTACGTCGAGCAGCTGAGCTCGGGACTCAACTACCTGGGCTTCCCGCTCTACGAGGAGGCTTACGCCCGCAAGGAGATCCGCCAGGCCATCTCCCTGGCGATCGACCGGGAGCTGATCATCGACAAGATCTATGACGGCGAGAAGGACCCGGCCCGCTCCATCGTCTTCCCCGCCCTCCCCGGTACCCGCACCGATGCCTGCCAGGTGTGCCACCTCGACGTGGCGAGGGCCCGCCAGCTCCTGGCCCAGGGCGGGGGTTGGAAGGGCGGGACCCTGCACATCTGGTTCGCCACCGGGCGGGACCACGACAGGGCGATGGAAGCGGTGGCCAACCAGCTCCGGGACAACCTGGGCATCACCGACGTGAAGTTCGACACGCCGGAGTTCGCCGTCTTCTTCGGCGCCGTGAAGGCCCACGAGGTGACGGGCCCCTTCCGGCTGAACTGGCTGATGGACTATCCCAGCCCTCAGGCCTACCTGGCGCCGCTGTTCATCTCGACCAGCTCCTCCAACCGGGCCGGCTACGCCAACCCGAAGGTGGACGAGCTCATCGCCGCCGGGGACCGGGCTCCGTCCATCGAGGCCGGCCTGGCCTCGTACCAGGCGGCCGAGGACATCATCCTCGACGAGCTGCCCCTCCTCCCCCTGTGGTTCGGCAAGAACCAGGCCGTCCACTCCGAGCGGACGGACAAGGTGGTCATCGATCTCCTCGGCCGTGTCCGGGTCGAGGACGTCACCGTGGTGGGATAAGGGGATGAAGGTCGACCTCGTCACCCCGGGCGGCCCCCTGGCCCGGATCCAGGAGCTGGCGAAGGCCGCGGAGGCCGGGGGCTTCTCCGGGCTGGTGTTCGTGGAGTCGGGCCGGACGGCCTTCCTGTCCGCCACCGCCGCCGCCCTCACCGCCCCGTCGCTGGACCTGGCCACCGGCATCGCCGTCGCCTTCTCCCGCAGCCCCATGGTCACCGCCCAGCTGGCCTGGGAGCTGGCCGACGTCACCGGCGGGCGGTTCCGGCTCGGGCTCGGCACCCAGGTGCGGGCCCACATCGAGCGCCGCTTCAGCGCCGCCTTCGACCATCCCGGTCCCCGGCTGCGGGAGTACGTGAGCGCCCTGCGGGCCATCTTCGCCGCCTTCCGGGGCGAGGAACGCCTTGATTTCAAAGGGGACTTCTACTCCTTCTCGCTCCTCACGCCGCCGTGGTCGCCGGGGCGGATCGTCCACGACCACCCGACCATCGACGTGGCCGGGGTCAACCCCTGGATGCTGCGCATGGCCGGCGAGGTGGCCGACGGCCTCCACGTCCACCCGCTGAACCACCCCGCCTGGCTGCGGGACACCGTCCTGGCGGCCGTGGCCGAGGGGGCGGCCCGGGCGGGTCGGGACCCGGCCGCCCTGACCCTGTTCGTCCCCACCTTCGTGGCCGCCGGCGACACCGAGGAGAGCCTGGCCGCGGCCCGGGACGGCGTCCGGCGCCAGATCGCCTTCTACGGGTCGACGCCGAACTACGCCTTCCTGTTCGACGAGCTCGGCTTCGAGGGGACCACCGAGCGGCTGCGGGCCCACCAGAAGGCGGGGAACGCCGAGGCGATGGCGACCGAGATCAGCGACGAGCTGCTCGACCACCTCTCCGTGTGCGGACCCTGGGACGAGCTGGCCGGCCGGCTCGTCGAGCGCCACCGGGGCGTGGCCGACCGGGTGGTCCTCTACCTGACCGGCGAGGACGTCTTCGGCGGGCGGGACGACATCGAGCGGTGGGGTGCGGTGGCGGCCGAGGTGGTGCGGAGGTCAGCCGCCGGCTGACGTGGCCCCGTAGGCGCCGGCCACGATGCCGGCACGGGACAGCGCCTCGAGGACCCTGCCCGCCCGGGCCGCGTCGCCTTCGATCTTCGCCTCGCCGGTCGACACCAGGCTCTCGAGCGGGGAGCCCATGACGAGGGCGAGCACGCCGGCGGGGGTGAAGACGATCGTGGCCACCGGGTCGGTGGCCGGACCCTGGGCGCCGCTCACCCGGGTGCCGGTGACCTCCACGGTGGCGACCTCGGGGCCGACGCGGATCTCATAGGTCCCGTCGACGCCGTCCACGTCGAGGATGCTCGTGGCCCCCATGCACAGCAGCGTGAGGGTGGAGCGGGGCGAGAACTGCTCGGCCAGCGGTGGCGCCAGGAAACGGCGCACGCCCCAGATGGCCAGCTCCCGCACCACCGGCTGGAGGGATCGGCCCTCGTCGGTGAGCCCGTACCAGCTGGCCCGGCCCTCCTGGCGCCGGCACACCAGGCCGGTCGACTCCAGCTCGCGGAGGCGGGCGGTGAGGATGTCGGTGCCGATCCCGGGCAGCCCTTCGAGC
>JBOGFO010000588.1:0-3795 GCA_050743445.1 Acidimicrobiia bacterium | reverse complement strand
CACCACGACCCCGACGGCCGCCGCGCCTGCTCCGGCCCCGCGGACTCCGCTCACCCTCCCGGAGGCTGACGGTCCCTACTCCGAAACCCTTCCCTACCCGAAGGCGGAGCCGCCGGCGGTGACCGACGACGACGTCGGCAAGGTGCTGGTGGGCCTCCCGGCCATCGTCGCCGGCAACAACCGGCGGGACCTCGTGATCCCCCTCGCCGCCGGTCTGCTGGTCTTCGTGCTGGCCATGCATGCCCTGTACCTGAGCCGGCGGGCGGGCCAGGTCCCGATGGACCCGGAGTTCGACCTCTGACCGCCGGCTCTATCAGCTGGATCAGTCGACAAGGACGGCCCGCAGCAGCTTGCGGGCCGCTTCCTTGTCCAGCCACTCGTTCCAGTTCCCGCACTTCGGTGACTGGACGCAGCTCGGACAGCCCCGCTCGCAGCCGCAGCCCTCGATGACGTCGGCGGCGGCGGCCAGGTGCACGTCGGACGCCTCGAAGCCCAGCTCGGCGATCCCGGCGCCGCCGGGGTAGCCGTCGTAGATGAAGATCGTCGGCTCGCCCGTCGCCGGGTGCATGGCCATGGACACCCCGCCCACGTCCCAGCGGTCGCAGATGGCGAAGAGGGGCAGCATGCCGATCAGGGCGTGCTCGGCGGCGTGGGCGGCGGAGAGGACCTGCACCGGGTCCAGGCCGGCCTCGGCGGTGACGGACACGGGGATCGTGTACCAGCACGCCCGGGTGGGCAGGGTCCGGGGCGGCAGCTCGAGGCCGACCCGCTCGATGACCTCCCCGTCGGACAGGCGCCGGCGCTGGTACCCGGACGTGGTGGTGGTCACCACGACGGCCCCCAGGTGCAGCGTGGACCGCCCCACCACCCGGGAGTCGTCGGTGGTGGTGATGGCGATGTCCGTGTCATGGCGGGGCTGGGTCCACTCGTCGGCGTCGGTGCCGGTCAGCAGGGCGTGGTGCTCGTCGAAGTCGAGGTGGTCGACCCGCCACTGCCGGCCCTGGTGGAGGTAGATGGCCCCCGGATGGGCGACGTGGAAGACGCGGGCCTCCTCCACCGTGCCCACCAGCCGGCCGGTCTCGGAGTCGAGCAGGCGGAACTCGACCGATGACCCGGTGCGGAGCCCGACCGCCGGCGCCGGGGCCTCCGCCCGGGCCCAGTACATCCGCCCGCCCCGGGGCTTGAGGGCGTCGGCCAGGACCAGGTCGCGCACGGCGTCGTCGAGATCCTCCCCGAGGATGGCCCCGTCCGCCGTCGACAGCGGGATCTCGTAGGCGGCGCAGCCGGTCTGGGGCCGGGAGACGAACGGGTTGGCCGGGTTGATCACGGCCGGTTCGGGGCGGCGGGTGAAGATCTCGCGGGGATGGTCGAGGTACCAGCGGTCGAGCTGGTCGTCGCCCGCCACCAGCACGGCGGCCGCCGGCTGGAGGGCCCGGCCCGCCCGCCCCGCCTGCTGCCAGAAGGAGGCGAGGGTCCCGGGGAAGCCGTTCAGGACGACGGCATCCAGCCCGGCGACGTCGATGCCCAGCTCCAGGGCGTTGGTGGCCGACACGCCCAGCAGCTCGCCCTTGGCCAGGGCCGACTCCAGCGCCCGGCGCTCCTCGGCCAGGTAGCCGCCCCGGTAGGCGGCGACGGATCCGGCCAGCTCGGGGGACTGGGCCGCCAGCCGCCGCCGGGCGTGCTGGGCCACCAGCTCAGCCCCCTTGCGGGACGAGGAGAAGGCGATGGTGCGCAAGCCCGACTCCACCAGGCGGGCCAGGATGGCCCCCGTCTCGGCGTTGGCCGGCGGCCGGGTGCCCCGTTCCGGGTCCAGGAGGGGCCGGTCCCAGAGGGCCACCAGGCGCTCCCCCCGGGGAGAGCCGTCGTCGTCCACCATGGCCACGTCCAGCCCGCAGAGGGCGGCGGCCAGTTCGGCCGGGTTGCCGATGGTGGCCGACGAGAAGCAGAACGCCGGCTCGGAGCCGTAGCGGTCGCAGACCCGCCGCAGGCGCCGCAGCAGGTGGGCCACATGGCTGCCGAAGATGCCCCGCAGGGTGTGCAGCTCGTCGACGACGACGTAGCGCAGGCGCATGAAGAAGGTGGCCCAGCGGTCGTGGTACGGCAGCATCCCGATGTGGAGCATCTCCGGATTGGTGAGGACCACGTTGGCTGTCCGGCGGGCGACCGCCCGCTCCTCGGGAGGCGTGTCGCCGTCGTAGGTGACGGCCCGCATCCCCGGCACCAGCCAGGATCGCAGGGCCCGCAGCTGGTCATGGGCCAGGGCCTTGGTGGGGAAGAGCAGCAGGGCGGTGTCCTGGGTGCCCTCCAGGACCGACGTGATGATGGGGATCTGGTAGCAGGCCGACTTCCCGGACGCCGTGCCCGTGGCCACGACCACGCTCCGGCCCTCCCGGAGGTGGTCGATGGCGGCGGCCTGGTGGGACCACAGCTGAGCGATGCCGCGGGCGCCGAGCCGCTCCGCCACCTCGGGGTGGAGGCCGCCGGCGGGATCGGCGCCCCGGGCCGGGCGGGCAGGGAGATGCTCGAGGTGGACGAGGCGCGACCCCACGTCGGGGTCGGAGGCCAGGCCGGCGAGCGCGTCACGGGCGTCCATCGTCGGTTGCGACCATACCGGCGGGGTGGGACACCCCCAGCGCCCGGCGACCGGTACCCTTGAGGTGTGGCTCTGAGGAAGATGGTCGAACGCCTGACCAAGCCGGTCGAGGAACAGGACCGGCAGCAGCTGGTCGAGTTCTGCGACACGCTGGATGTCACCCACTGCGACGAGGTCAAGCCCCGGACACACTCCCGGGTGGCGGGGGAGGTGACCTCCGTGCGGGTCGTCCCCCGGGCCGGCTCGCCGACGCTGGAGGTGACCGTCACCGACGGCCGGGCCTCGGTGGTCGGGGTGTTCTTCGGGCGCCGGAAGCTGGCCGGACTGACCCCGGGCCGGCGCCTCATGCTCGAGGGCGTCGTGGCGCCCACCGGCCGGCGGGCGTACATCTACAACCCCGTCTACGAGTTTTTGACCTAACCCGGGGGTGCGGGGTGTCCCCCGCAGTCGAGGCTATTTGCCGGTGAGGAGCCGGCGCACGTCGTCCTCGGAGTCGGGCGTCACCAGGGCCAGGACCTCGTCACCGGCCTGGAAGCCGGTGTCGCCCCGGGGGACGATCACGTGCTGCTCCCGGACCACGGCCACGATGGTGGCGTCCCGGGGGATCTGCAGCTCGGCGATGGTCTTCCCCAGGACCGGGGCGTCGTCGGCCAGGGTCGCCTCCACCAGCCCGGCGTGGCCCCGCTCCAGGGAGAAGAGCTTGACCAGGCTCCCCACCGACACCGCCTCTTCGGTGAGGGCCAGGATGAGGTGGGGGGTCGACACCGACACGTCCACACCCCAGGCCTCGTTGAACAGCCACTCGTTCTTGGGATGGTTCACCCGGGCGATGACCCGGGGAACGGCGAACTCCTGCTTGGCCAGGAGCGAGATCACCAGGTTGTCCTCGTCGTCGCCGGTGGCCGCCACCACCACCTCGACCTTGTCCAGCTCCGCCTCCCGCAGCGACGAGACCTCGCAGGCGTCGGCGATGCGCCACTCCAGGCTGCCACCCCCGGGCCGCGAACCGGAGAGGGCCGGCTGGCTGCGGGCCACCACCGCCGGGTCCTGCTCGAGGAGGAGCACGTTGTGGCCGGTGTCGGCCAGGTCGTTGGCGATGAACTGACCGACGTTGCCGGCCCCGGCGATGGCGACCTTCACGTCGTCAGTGTTCCTTCTGCTCGAGACGCTCCCGGAGGGCGTCGAGGGCGTCGGTGGCGGCC
>JBOGFO010000587.1:0-8259 GCA_050743445.1 Acidimicrobiia bacterium | reverse complement strand
GCCATGGGCCTGTCACCCAACGCCCATCCCACCGAGTTCGCCCGGCCCGACCTCGATGCCGCCGGGGTCGTCCCCATCACCGCCCTGGCCCAGATGCCGCACCGCAGCGTGGTGGAGGTGGCCGGCGTGGTCACCCATCGCCAGCGTCCCGGCACCGCCGCCGGGGTGATCTTCATCAACCTGGAAGATGAGACCGGGCTCTTGAACGTGATCTGCTCACCCGGGGTCTGGCGCCGGCACCGCCGGGCCGGCCGGACCGCCTCGGCCCTGGTGGTCCGGGGTGTCCTGGAACGCCATCAGGGGGTGACCAACCTCGTGGCCCAACGGCTCGACCCCCTACCGAGCCGGTTCCTCACCCGGTCTCGCGACTTCCGCTGATCAACCCCACGGCGATCCTGTCCAAGTGGTTGGCGGCCGGCTCGACGGCCCGCAGGGTCGCCACCGCCCGCCGGGCGGTCTCGTGGTCCGGCCGGCGTTCGAGCACGCCCGTCCACTGGGCCCAGGCCAGGGCCCAGGTGTAGTAGGGCCGCCGGCTGGCCCGCAGCCGGTCGAGCAGCCGGTCGATATCGGTGTCGCCGCGACCCAGCTGGTTCACAAGAGCGTCGGCCAGCGCTTCGGCTGTAGCCTCCATAGCCTCATTGTCCCCAATTACCACATATCCAACACCCCCACGGGGTTTGCGTGAGCGGGGAAGACGGGGGTGCGTCAGCGGGGAAGGGCGGCCATGGCCACCACCGGCGACGAGAGCACCGCGCCACCCAGCGACCCCGAGAAGGGGAGGTTGGAGAAATTGAAGATGCCGCCGTCCTCCGCCACCATCAGATAGCCGTCGCCGAAGGCGACCATGCCGGTGACGGGTTGGTTGAGGCGGATGCTGCCCAGCGAACCCCGGAACACGGAGTCGAAGGTGAACACCCCGCCGTCGGAGGCGACCAGCCAGTAGCCACTCCCGTCCGGATCGGGCACGAGCGACTGGACCGGGGCGTTGAGCGGGAGGCCGCCGGTCGAGCCGGCGAAGAGGGCGTCGCCGAAGGTGAAGATGCCGCCGTCGGCGGCGACCATGTAGTAGCCCTCGCCGGTGGGGGTGGGGACGGAGTCGAGGACTGGGGCGTTCAGGGCCACCGCCGCCAGGTCGCCGAAGAAGACGGCGTCGCCGAAGGGGAACACCCGCCCGGTGGTGGTGAACAGCCAGTAGCCGGTGCCGCCAGGGGTCGACGAGATGCTCGTCACGGTTTCCCCGGGCCGGAGGTTCGCCATGGACAGGCCACCGTGGTACGTCGCGGTCCCGAAGGTGAACACGGCCCCGTGGCGGTCGACGATCCAGTAGCCGGCCCCGCCGGGGGCGGCTTCGATGTCGACGGCCGCCTGGGACAGGAGGGTGGAGGCGTCGCCGAAGGGGCTGGCGTCGCCGAAGTCGAAGACCTGTCCGTCGGCTGACACCGTCCAGTATCCCGACCGGACCTGGGTGGCGGTGCCCGGCCCGGGCGTGGTGCCGGCCGAGGAGCCGGAGCTGAGCCGCAGGGCGGCGCCGGCGTCGAGCAGTCCGGCGCCGAAGCGGATGTCGGTGCCGGGCGTGCCGAGGTCCCGGGCCGAGCGGCGGAGCCGGTCGGTGATGGTGGCGACGGTGGCGGTGGGGTCGTCGGCCTTGAGCAGGAGGGCGGCGCCGGCCACCAGCGGGGCGGCGAAGGAGGTGCCCGCCACCGAGGCGTAGGCCTCGTTGGCTCCCGGAGCCGGGGCGGTGGTGGTGATGCCGACGCCGGGGGCGACGAGGTCGACCCAGCTGCCGAAGTTGGAGAACGAGGCCAGGTTGTTGGCGCCGTCGACCGCCCCCACGGCGATGACACCGTCGCAGGCGGCGGGGTAGTGCTCTACCGCGAGGTCGCCGGTCTGGAGGTTCCCGGCGGCCGAGACGACCACGACGTCTCGGGCGGTGGCGTAGTCGACGGCGGCCTGGAGGACGCTGCTCTCCCCGGGGCCACCGAGGGACAGGTTGATCACGTCGGCGCCCTGGTTGACGGCCCAGATGATGCCGGCGGCGATGTCGTCGTCGAAGGCCACGCCGTCGTCGAGGACCTTGACCGGGAGGATGCGTCCCCGCCACGTCGCCCCCGCCACCCCGGCGCTGTTGTTGGTGCGGGCGCCGGCCACCCCGGTGACCATCGTCCCGTGGCCCTCGTCGTCGGTCGGATCGAAGTCGCTGTTGACGATGTCGCGGCCGGTGAGGAGGCGCCCGGCCAGGTCGGGATGGTTGCGATCGACCCCGCTGTCGATGACGGCCAGCACGAGGTTGTCGGCGCCGGTGTTGATGTCCCAGGCCCGGGGGAAGCCGGCGGAGGAGAGGTAGCCGGCCTGGTGGGAGTTGTAGAGCGGGTCCGCCGGCACGGCCAGCGACCGGCGCTCCCGGTTGGGTTCGACGGTGTCGACCAGACCGGAGGCCAGCAGCGCGCGGCGGACCTCGTCGGCGGGCTGTCCATCGGTGGAGATCTCGACGAAGCCGGTGCCGGCGATGGCATCGCCCACCAGGGCGCCGGCCGCATCCACGACGACGCCGGCGGCGGCCTCCGCCACTCCGGGCCGGAACCGGACGAGCAGGCTGTCCGCGCCGGGATCACCCGAGATGGTGGGGGGCGTGGCCGCGACGGCAGGCAGGCCGACGACGAGCGCGGCAGCGGCGAGGGTGAACGCCGCGCTCCACTTCCGTCGCCCCCCGGGCGCGGGCAGTCGTCGCATACCTGTTACATCGGCTGATACCGGCCGGGCGTCGCGTCGGACACGAAGCATTTGCCCGACTTGGCTAGATTCCCGCCACCCCATGACCGTGGGGCCCCAAACGTTGCGACCCCTCAGGCTCCGCTCAGGGCGGCTGCGCCCCCTCCGGCTCGGGAGCCGGCTCCTGGTCCAGCTTGTGCGCCTGCTCGGGCCGAGCCCGGCGGCCGTCCGCCAGAGCCTGGTCGCCCTCGGCCTCAACTCCTCGACCAGCCTCGTGGCAGGAGCCGTGCTCGGCTCCATCACGCCGACCCTCGAGCGTTATCCCGGTCTGCTCGTGCTGGTCCCGGCGGCCATCGGGTTGCGGGGGAACGTGTTCTCGGCGCTGGGCAACCGGCTCTCGACCGCCGTGCACACCGGGATGTTCCGGCTCTCGGCCCGGCCGGGGTCGCTCCTGGGCCAGAACGTCACCGCCGCCCTGGTCCTCACCCTGTCCATGTCGTTCTTCGTGGCCGCCTCGGCCAAGGTGGTGGCCGTCGGCCTCCACATCGAGGACACCCTCTCCCTGTTCCAGCTGGCCCTCGTCTCCATCCTGGGCGGGATGCTGGCCTCGGCGATCGTCCTCGCCGCCACCGTCGCCCTGGCCGAGGGTGCGGTCCGCTACGGCTGGGACCTCGACAACGTGAACGCCCCGCTGGTGTCGACCCTGGGTGACGTTCTCACCCTCCCGGCGCTGTGGCTGGCCAGCTTTGCCCTCACCGTGCGGATCTTCGCTTCCGCCCTCGGCCTGATCACCGGGGTCCTCGCCCTGGTGGCGCTCGTCGTGGGGTGGCGCTCGAGGCGGACGATCCTGCGCCAGGTCGTGCGGGAGTCGACGCCGATCCTGCTGCTCGCCGTGGGCCTGTCGACGCTGGCCGGTGTGGTCATCGAGCGCCGCCTCGATGTCTTCTCCCGCTTCCCGGCCCTGCTCGTGCTCCTGCCCGCCTTCATCTCCTCGGCCGGTGCGCTCGGCGGGATCCTCTCCGCCCGGATGTCGACCAAGCTCCACCTCGGAATCCTCGAGCCGAAGGGTCTGCCCTCCCGCGAGGCCCGCCTCGACGGCGCGTCCGTCTTCCTGCTCGGGGCCCCGGTGTTCCTCTTCAACGCCGTGGGGGCCCATTTCACCGCCCTCGTGCTCCACGAGGCGAGCCCCGGCCTGGCCGACATGCTGGCCGCGGCCATGCTCGGCGGCGCCGTGGCCGTCGCCTTCGTGGTGGCGGTGGCGTACTACGGGACGGCGGCCGCCTTCCGCCTCGGTCTCGACCCCGACACCTACGGCGTGCCCGTCGTCACGTCCTCGGTCGACTTCCTGGGGGCGGTGGCCCTGATCGTGACGATCGTCGGCCTCGGGATCACCTAGGCCAGGAGCAGGGCGACCAGGACCAGGCCCACGATGATCAGGTTGTAGGCCAGGTGGGCCCGGGTGGATTCGAGGAGGGCGAGCTGGGATGAGCCGGTGGCCCGCCACACCCGCAGGTAGCACCACGTGAGGTACACCCCGCCCACGGAGAGGGCGAGGGCGGCGGCGAGGGGGACGCCGACCACGGCGTGGACCAGACCGAAGAGCACGGACCGGCGCAGGTTGTGCGCCCGGCTGCGGCTCTCCGCTCCCCGGCGGAAGACCCACTCCTCGCCCTCCACCAGGAGGGGGAGGCCGAGGATGAGCAGCAACCCGAAGACGATCGGGATGACGGCGTCGAGGGGCCCGACGGCGCTGGGCCGGGCGGTGCCGAACACGGGGTTGCCCTCCCCGCCGATGGCCGTCCACCACCCGAACGACAGCCCCGGGACCTGGAAGAGCACGACGGCGGTGGCGATGACGGCGACGAGGACGGGGGCGCCGAGCACGAAGTGGCGGAGACGCAGCCCCGAGAGCACGTGCCAGACATGGGAACGCTGGTGGACGGACTGGCGGGCGGCATCGACCAGGCGGACGCCGACGTAGGCGAGCACGGCCAGGGTGAGGAGGTCGAGCAGCTCCATGTCACCCCTCACGATACGGGGCCGCCGACCCGGGCGCGCGGCCCGGTAGCCTGGAAGGCAGACCCAGGAAGGGAGGCGTGACGGCCGAGCCGCCGAGACCCGATGCAGCGACCCTGGCGCCTGCGACCGTGGCGCGCCATCGGAGCGCGCTTCTCCTCCCTGCTCAGGGAGGAGTCCGACGCGCTCCGGCAGGGATTCGCGGCGCTCCTCATCGCCTGTGGAGGTAGCTTCCTCGCCGGTCTGACCCTGGGGACCATCGAAGGCACCCTCGAACGCCTCCCCGGCCTCCTCCTGCTGGTCCCGGCCGCCATCGGGATGCGGGGCAACATCTTCGGAGCGCTGGGCAGCCGGCTGGGAACCTCCATCCGGGCCGGCACCTTCTCCGTCTCCCGGCGCCTCGACACGCTGGTGGGCCAGAACATCGCCGCCTCCATCGTGCTGAGCCTCACCATCTCGCTCGCCCTCGCCGTCCTGGCCAAGGGGGTGTCGATCGCCTTCTCCCTCACCGGGACCATGTCCATCGTCGACTTCGTGGTCATCTCCGTGGTGGGTGGCGCCCTGTCGTCGGTCGTCGTGCTGATCATCACGGTGGCCGTGGCCGAAGCCAGCGTCCGCCGGGAGTGGGACCTCGACAACGTGGCCGCCCCCATCGTCACCGCCGCCGGCGACGTGGCCACGCTCCCGGCCCTGTTCCTCGCCACCTACCTGGTCGGCTTCACCTGGGTGACGCCGGCGGTCGCCGCCGTGTGCACCGTCGTGGGCGTGGCGGCGCTGGTCGTCGGTCTGCGGTCCAAGCGGGTGGTGCTCCGGCGGATCCTGCGGGAGTCGTTGCCCGTGCTGCTCGTCGCCGGCCTGGTCGACGTGCTGGCCGGCCTCACCATCGAGAAGCGCCTCGACGACCTCCTCGTCTTCCCGGCCCTGCTCATCCTCATCCCGCCCTTCCTCGAGGCCTCGGGTGCCCTGGGCGGCATCCTGTCGTCCCGGGTGTCCACCAAGCTCCACCTCGGTCTGGTGCAGCCGAACCGCTTCTCGTTGCGGCCGGTGGGGGAGGACGTGCTGCTCATCGTCGTCTACGCCGTCCCGGTCTTCCTTCTGGTCGGCCTGTCTGCGGACCTCGCCAGCCTCGTGACCGGCCGCCAGAGCCCCGGGGTCCTCGAGATGCTGGGGGTGGCCCAGCTGGCCGGGTTGATGGTCACGGCGGCGGCGGTGGTGGTGGCCTACTACGGGGCCGTCGCCGCCTACCGGTTCGGATTGGACCCGGACAACTTCGGCATCCCCGCCGTGACCAGCTCGCTCGACCTGTTCGGCGCTTACTCCATCGTTCTGGCCCTTGTTATGCTGGGCCTGGTCTGATGGACGAGCGACCACGAAATCTGAAGGCCATGCTCTCGGAGGCGAAAGACACCTCCGAGCTCATGGTCGACCTTGGGTACGCAGCCCTCTTCTTCGGCGACCCCGGCATGGCCGAGGAGGTTGTCGAGCTCGAGGAGCGCCTGTCCACGCTGGTGCACGAGATGCGGGCCGTCTGCGTTCTGGCCGCCCGGTCTCCCCGGGACGCCGACCAGATGGCGGGCGTCCTCCAGATCGTCTCCGCCATCGAGCGGGTGGCCAACGCCGCCGTCGACGTGGCCCGGATCGTGACCCACCGCCTCGGGATCCCCAACGCCCTGGTGGCCGACCTGGCCGCCGCCGAGGAGGTCTCCCACCGGGTCCGGGTGCGCACCGATTCGGCGATGGCCCATCGCACGCTGGCCGACCTCGAGCTGCCCACCGAGGTGGGCATGCGGGTCATGGCCCTGCGCCGGGGCAAGGAGTGGAACATCGACCCCGATGGCGACGAGGTGCTCCTCCCCAACGACGTGCTCATCCTCCGGGGCCCTTCGGCCGGCATCCCCGAGCTGCGCGCGCTCGCCGGCGCGCCGGATTGGCGGGCCGGGATGATGCCCGAGGAGACGGTGCTCACCGATCTCGACCGCGCCGTCGACGTCCTGGTGGAGATGAAGAACATCTCCGAGGTGGCGGTAGGACTGGCGTACTCGGCCGTCCTGTTCAACGACCAGGGCCTCGCCGCCGAGGTCAGCCATCTCGAGGACCGCCTCGACGAGATGAAGGAGCGCCTCGAGGTGTGGGTGCTGCGGGGCGCGGCCGACACCCTCGACCCGTCCGCCCTGCGGGGGCTGCTCCATCTGGCCCAGGCCGCGGAGGAGATCGGCGACGCCGCCCAGGCCATGGTCTGGCTGGTGGAGCAGAACGAGGAGATCCACCCCGTGCTCGCCTTCGCCTTCGGGGAGAGCGACGAGATCATCGTCCGGGTGCCGGTCGCCTCCGGTTCCCCCCTCGACGGGGTCACCCTGGCCGAGGCCAACCTGGAGCTGGAGACCGGCTTCTACCTGCTGGCCGTCCGCCGGGGTGGGCGCTACATCTACCGCCCCCGGGGCCGGGTGCAGCTCTACGGCGACGACGCCCTGATCGCCATCGGCCCCGATGAGGGGCACTCCCGGCTGGCCGACCTGTGCGGGTTCGTGCTGGTCGACGACGACGAGACCGGCGAGGTCGAGCTGGTGCCGGTGGCCCAGGCCGCCGGCCACCACGGCGGCTCCTAGCCGCTCTCCGCCGTCGTTCCTGGAAGAACCAGGAACGTAAGTGACAAGGCGTCCGTAAGCCTCTTTTCCCGCGCCCATCGCGGCCGGTACCGTCCCGGTCCCGAGAGAGGGAGGGTGCGATGACTGGGCTTGGGCGGCGGTCGAATCGCGGGCTTCGACGGGCGGGAGCGGTAGCGACGGTGGCCGCCTTGCTGGCCACCCTGACGGGGACGCTGTTCGGCCCGGCCGGCGCCGTCCTCGATCCATCCGGAAACCTGGACACCGGCTTCGGGGGGGAGGGCCACTCCGTCACAAACTTCAGCCAGGTCGACACGTTCGCCGAGGCGAGGGGCGTCGCCCTCCAGACCGGCGTTCACGAGGGCAAGATCGTTCTCGCCGGTGGATACCAGGACGGGTTCGACTCCCACCTGGCCCTGTTGCGCCTCAACCCCGACGGCACCCAGGACATGAGCTTCGGCTCCGGCGGCGAAGTGAAGACGGTCGTGGGCGGCAACGATCTGGCCTACGACGTCGCCATCCAACCGGACAACAAGATCGTGGTCGTCGGCGACTCCGACCGGGACTTCCTGGTCGCCCGGTACTCGCCCGACGGGGTGCTCGACGACACCTTCGGTGGTGGCGACGGCATCGTGACCGCGGGCGTGATGGTGGGTGGGTTCGACCGGGCCCACGCCGTGGCCCTCCAGCCCGACGGCAGGATCGTGGTCGTCGGCTACAGCGACGTCGCCGCCGGCGACATCCGGGACGTGTCCCTCATGCGCTTCAACCCCGACGGCGCCCTCGACCCGACCTTCGGGGGCGGCGACGGGAAGGCCACCGTCAACCTGCACGATACCGGGGCCGAGCGCCTCAACGACCTGGCTATCCAGCCCGACGGGAAGATCGTGGCCGCCGGCGAGGCGCGCCTCGCCACCGGGACGTGTAACAC
>JBOGFO010000586.1:0-3105 GCA_050743445.1 Acidimicrobiia bacterium | reverse complement strand
CAGCCGGACGGGCCAGCCGGGCGGCGGGGGCGTCCAGTCCAGGGGACCCTCTTCCCGGAGGCGGGCGAGGAGGGCGGGCCGGCGCCACAGGAGCCCGGCGACGATGAGGAAGGCGACGAGCGTGCGCACCCCGCCGACGCCCACCGCGGCGGTGGGTTCGAGCAGGGTCGGCACCAGACCGAGGATCAGCGCGCCCATCCCGGCCAGGGGCAGGCTCCGGAACCCGCCGAGCAGGGCGGCTCCGAAGGCGAACGGCAGGTAGACCGTCTGCTCGTACGTGCTCGACAGGACCGGATGGGCGACGAGGATGGCGGCCAGCGCGGCCAGCAGCGACGAGAGCGCCCACGCCATCATCGAGAGGCGGCCCGGGTCCATGCCCATCAGGCCGGCGGCGTCGCGGTCGGCGGCGTAGGCCCGGAGGGCGAGGCCGAACCGGGTCCGCCGGTAGAGGGCCGTCACGGCCACGAGGGCGCCGGCGGCCAGGAGCACGCTCCCGAGCTGCTGGCGGGGCACGGCGACATCGCCCATGGCCAGCGGCGGCCCCGGCCAGACCCCGGGGAGCAGCTTGGGGGCGGACCCCCAGGCGGCGTTGGCTCCGGCCAGCAGCGCCGCCAGCCAGCCCAGCAGGACGATGAGGGCGGTCAGGGTGCGCCCCCGCCACGGCCGCACCAGCGCGTCGGTGACCAGGCCGAGGGCGGCGGCCGCGGCCAGGGCCAGGATCAGGGCCGGCCACCAGCCCAGGTCCCCGCCGATGAGCCCTTCGGGCGTGGCCAGGTCCCAATGGACGACGGCGGCCACGGTCCCGATGGCCACGAAGGCGACGTTGGGCACGCGCGTGGCCTGGTAGACGAGCGTCACGCTGGTGGCCATCAGGGCGTAGATGGCACCCAGCGACAGTCCCAGAACCGTGGCTTCGAAGAGACTCGTCACGAGGCGGGCGCGTTACCGCGCACAGACCTTCTCCCGGCACCTCGACTCGATGACCTCGCCGGTGGGGACGAAGCGCCCGCCGGTGGCGGCCAGGAGCGTGATCCGCTTGGTCCCCACCCGGGCCGATGGCGACCAGGTCAGGACGGGGCCCATCCCCGAGTCCCAGGCGGTGAGCCCTTCGGCCGCCCGGAGGAACGCTCTCCGGGTCAGCTCGGGACCGGTGGTCGCCAGGAGGTGCTCGGTGGTCTTGGCCCCCAGGTAGGCGCTGAGCGTGGCCGGCGCCGACGGTTCGGCGTCGGGGTGATAGCGGGCCAGGTCGGAGCGGTACTCGGCCATCCCGACGGCGGGATCGTCGGCGGGGAGGAAGATCGACGTGGACAGGAAGCCCTCGGCGAAGGGGCCGGCACCGGCCGCCACCTCGTCGACGGGCATGGCCAGCTCGGTGGCCACCGGCGGCTTCCAGTTCAGGCGGCGCATGGCGGCGACGCACAGGGCGGTGTCCCTGGCCGTGGCCAGGTTGAGGAAGAGGTACTGGGGCCCGTGCGACAGGGTCTGGCGGACCTGGTCGTCGCAGGAGATGGACCCGAGGGGCAGCCGCACCTTCCCATTGTTCTCCAGGCCCTCGGCGGCATAGATCGTCTCGGCCTCGGCCGACATGGCGGCGGCGTCCGTCCAGACGGGATCGTCGCTCATGATCACGGCGATGTTCGACGCGCCGAGGGCCCGCGCCTTCCGGGCCCGGGCCCAGGCGGCGTGACGGTTCCCGGGACCGGTGGTGAAGATGCAGCGGTGAGCGGGGGAGACCTGGGGCTCGGGCATGGTGGCCACGTCAGCGACCAGGGGAAGGGCACTGCCGCGCTCGCGGGCGACGTCGCCGCAGATGTAGTCGGCCACCGCCCGCACCGACCCGGCGGCGAAGGCCGAGAAGACACGGTCGTTCTCCACCAGTCGGCGGAACATGGCCCTCCCCCGGGCCGGGTCGAGACCGTCGTCGTGCACGACGAGCTTGATGCGCCGGCCATGGATCCCGCCGGCGTCATTGATTCGCTGGACCCGGGCGTCAAATCCGTAGAGCTCTTGGCGACCGATGGCGCCCAGGGGCCCCGACAGCGGGAGAGCCCCACCCATCACAACGATGGTAGCGGCCACCCCCTCCTCCGTTGGTGGAGGGTCGGTGACCGGGGCCGGGAGAGACGGGGCCCGGGACGCGGCGGCCGCCCGGACGGGGGACGGTGCCGGAGCCGGGTCCGGTGAGGCAGGTGCCCCGGGAGCGGCGCCGACGGAGGAGGTCTGGGAGTGGGACCGGCGGACCCCGGACGGGGGGACGGTGGAAGGAGGAGCGACCTCCGAGGGTGCGCTCTCCGTCCGGGCCCGGGACAAACGCACGGCCCGCTTGGACAACGACGCCTCGCTGCCCCCGGGCGGGCTCGTGGTGGTGGTGGAACCCGATCCGCGGGTGGGCTGATTCCGGCGGTAGTCGTCCTCGAGCGTGCCACCGCACGCTCCCGCGGCCAGAGCCACCGCCCCGACGACGGCCAGGCACCGCACCCGCAGGTCTCGACGCGAAATCGGCCTCTTCCTTCCCGACACGAACACGCGGCGGCCGATCCCGGCGCCGGCGAAGGAAGGGGTCAGCTTAACCAGACGGCGCCGCCTATCTTGGGCCCGTGAGCAAATTCGTCTTCCTGTCCCCGGAATGGTTCGTCGAGGTCCGCCGCCTCCAGGCCGAGCACGGCCCGGTGCTGCCCCCGGAAGCCGACATGAGGATGAACCTGCGGGTCACCGAGACCCCCTTCGGGGAGGACCGCGAATTCCACATGGCGGCGGCGGCGGGAAGTGCCGACTGGGGCGAGGGCCATCTGGCGGATGCCGACGTGACCCTGATCCTCGGGTACGGCACCGCCCGGGACATCTTCGTCATGGGCAACCCTCAGGCCGCGATCGAGGCTTTCATGGCCGGGCGGATCACCATCTCGGGGGACATCACCAAGCTGATGGTGGCCCAGGCCGCCGCGCCGGGCCCCGACGCCGTCCGCCTGGCGCTCGCCGTCCAGGAGATCACCGAGTAGCCCAGGAGATCACCGAGTTACGCAGCGCGAATTCGCCTGGGCGTAGACGCGGCCGTGCCTCGAGGGGGTAGGGCATCCGGGCCCGGTGGCGGCTGGGGAACACCAC